>NZ_CP031055.1:3000000-3300000 GCF_003345295.1 Vibrio splendidus | reverse complement strand
ATTACCTGAAAACCAAAGAAACAGTTGGTTGCTCGGGCTAGCGCTGAGTTGCATTGGTGTCATTGCTGGGTTAATTGCGTTTAATCGCGTTACCCAACCCATCACCTCAACAGCGGATGCGGCAAAGCGTCTTGCTAAAGGTGATTGGGGCACGAGCATGCCAAAGACAGGGCATATCTATGAAACCAGCATGTTGGTGGAGTCATTCAATGAAATGGCCAACAACTTAAAGGCTTCCTTTCAAGCATTACAGTCTCAGCTTACCTATGACTCACTAACCAAATTATATAGTCGAGAAGGCTTTATCGACGCTGCCAAGAAAAACCCTGCAAACGAAAAAGGCACACTTTATTTAGTGGGTATTGATCGCTTCCGAGACATCAATGACAGCCTTGGTCATTACAATGGTGACCAATTGCTTATCATTGCGGCCGCTCGTTTAAGAGGTACATTGCCATCCGATTACCTATTAGCTCGCACTGGCGGTGATGAATTCGCCATTTACGCCCCGAACGTCATCCAAAGCAAGGAAGCTCAACTACTGACTAATCGCTTGCTTCAAACCTTTGCTTCCCCATTTTCAATGGAATCAGAAAGTGTCGCCATTAAGGTATCGATGGGAGTCGTCGGTGTATCTAACGTCCACGACATTGCGCTATTGCTGCGTAGTAGTAGCATTGCTTTGAGCAACGCAAAACAAGACAAAGCCAGTGTCAGCATTTACAGCCCTGAGATGGGTAAAGCATCAAGACATCGTACTAAGATGCTAGCGCGGATGAACCGAGCGATTGAACTTCAACAGTTCGAACCCTTCTATCAACCTATTATTGATCTAGAATCCGGATCGACCATTGGGGCTGAAGCTTTAGCACGCTGGATAGCCGATGAAGGAATAGTCTCACCACTTGAATTCATTCCTCTCGCTGAAGAGAGCGGGCTGATTTACGATATCGGCAAGCAAATTCTACATAAGTCGTGTCGAGATACTGCCATCGCGATTGAGTCAGGAAAATGGAGCAGGGACTTCTCTATTCACGTTAACCTTTCGGTCGATCAACTGAGTGAAAGTGGCTTTGTTGAACAAGTTAAAGGCACGCTACGTGACACCAAGCTACCAGCAAGCAACCTGACACTAGAGATCACTGAGTCACGCATCGTCGACAATGACCCTGCCATCATCGATAACATGCTGACGCTAAAAGCATTAGGCATCTCGATTGCAATTGATGACTTTGGTACCGGCTATTCGTCACTGGCTTATTTACACAAACTGCCATTTGATTGCTTAAAGATCGATCGCAGCTTCGTCAGCAAGCTCGAAAAAGAGAACCTAGATAGCTCTATCGTTGCAGCCATCGTCAATATCACCAAGGGCTTCAAGGTAAGCATAGTCGCAGAAGGTGTAGAAACTCAGCAACAAGCGGATCTACTCAAACAGCTGAAATGCCCGCAGGCACAGGGGTTCTTATACAGTCGCCCGGTTCCTTTTGAGCAATGGCCAACCGACCTCTGCAACGTAAAACAAAGCAGAAAAGAAAGCATGATGTAAAGTAGATAGAGAATTGACTTACAGATAGACACAAAAATGCCAGCATAATGCTGGCATTTTTTATATTTCTGTTCTCAATCGAGCGATTAAATCACACGAGAGAACTGCTGTTGGCGAGCCTTAGCACGTAGGTATTTATCGAAACACATACAGATATTACGAATCAACAAACGGCCACGTAAAGTCACGCGGATTTCTTTGTCGTCGACTTCAACCAACTCATCGTTGATGAAGGTTTGCAGTAGCCCTAAATCTTCTTTGAAGTAACGATTAAAGTTAACCGAGAACTCAGATTCGATCATGGTTTTATCAAGCTTAAAATTACAGATAAGCTGTTTGATCACTTCACGACGTAGAAGGTCGTCACTGTCTAGAGCAACACCTTTCCAAAGCGCGTGGCGAAGGTCATTCACCTGAGCGTAATACTTCTTCAGCTCTTTCTGGTTTTGAGCGTAAGCATCACCGACCATAGAGATTGCAGAAACACCGAAGCCAATTAGGTCAGCTTCACCTTGGGTCGTGTAGCCTTGGAAGTTACGATGCAGAATACCTTCACGCTGTGCTACTGCTAGCTCGTCTTCAGGCAGAGCAAAGTGATCCATACCAATGAACTGGTAGCCCGCGCCCGTTAAAGTCTCAATGGTATCTTGGAGGATTGCCATTTTCTCTTTTGGTTCAGGTAAGTCTTCATCTTTAATCTTACGCTGCGCAGCAAACAGTTGCGGCATGTGTGCGTAGTTAAATACCGATAAACGACCCGGTTTCATTTCTAACACTTGCTTCAATGTTTCCGCGAACAAAGCTTGAGTCTGCTTTGGTAGGCCGTAGATCAAATCAAGGTTGGTTGAACGGAAGCCTAGCTCTTTCGCACGTTTAACCATCGCAATGATGAACTCTTCGTCTTGCTCACGGTTAACCAGTTTCTGCACTTCTTTATTGAAGTCTTGCACACCAATGCTCAGGCGGTTGAAACCTTCGTTACGCAGGTGGTCAAGTACGTCTAGCTCAATCTCACGTGGGTCAACTTCAATACTGATTTCAGCGTCAGCTGTGAAGTTAAATTCCTCACGCAGAATCATCATCAAGCGAGTAATTTGTGTTTTGGTCAAGAACGTTGGCGTACCACCACCGAAGTGCAATTGCGTCACTTGACGGCCATTCAACAAAGAGGCGCGCTGGCGGATTTCATGTTCAATCACATCTAAGTACTCATCCGCTTTATGCGAGTGACGAGTAATGACTTTATTACAACCACAGTAGTAACAAAGCTTATGACAGAACGGGATATGCACGTAAAGAGAGAGTGGACGCTCAGGGTACTGAGTACACGCCATGTCGTAATCAGCGACGGTAAACGCTTCATGAAACTCCAACGCTGTTGGATATGAAGTGTAACGAGGTCCCGAATAGTTGTACTTGTTTAAGATCTCTTGATCCCAAACGATTTGCTGATTCGTTGTTACTGGCTTGCTCGACATAGCGGTAATTCCAATTTAGATCCGCGAGAACCTAAGGTCTCTCAAATCATTTTACATACATTAAAATATAGACGGGTTATTTTGCCACACGACCAGTAAGGTCGTTCCAAGACAAAATCAATTTTTCAGACAAAAACTCAGAACTGCTAGCTTGATCACTAACAAAGCGTCGGGATTAACGAGACGCAAAAGGTAAGAAGGCTCATTTAACATCGTCTATTAAAGACAAGGCGACTTAAAAACAAGATGCATTTAGGAAAAAAAGTCTTAAATGCATAGGTATTAAAAGCAGCGCGTCTAAAAACTAAATGTTAAACAAGCCTCTATATTTAAAAGTCTTAGTGACTAGATCATCTGAATGTTGATTTGGTTGTTGAGAGGCTTAACCTTCTCCTGCAACCTTTTCAAATCTTCAATGACCGCATCATTCAAGCGAGTCTCCGCCTTATGGCGTGTGAGATTCTGCTGCATGCGCTCTTTCTTCGTCAGTTCCTGCCTTCCATCTCCGCGAGCCATATCTTTTACGATATGGTACAGCTCAGAAAGAGCGGGATACTCAGAATCAAAATCGACACGCTCATCACCCTGAACGTTATCCATAATGATACACACTCGGATACTGATCTCAGGTAAGTCACACTGGCCTTGAATACCCGCTAAGCACAAAGTATTTACGTTTTCGTAAATCGTCGCGTTACGTTTTTCAATGGCAAGTGCTTGATGCTGCTTTTGCAACTCCGTCTGCTTCTTCACTTGAAGTAGAAGGTAACCTGCGTAAGAGCCCAAGCCGAGAATGATAATTCCACCAGCAATTGCTAATAAGGTTACGTTCATTGGCTATTAACCTTTAAAGCTGTCTAAGTCGAAATCTTCGAATTGAGATAGCAAGTCTTCGTCAGAGCTTGCTTTCTTCTTAGATGCAACCGGTGCTTCTTCGAAGATCTCTTCTTCATCGTCTTCTGGCTCTAGCAGACCTAAGCGGCCCATTAGGTGTTCGATACGATCAAGCTTCTCATCAACAAACTTCTGCAGACCAGCACCTAGGTTTTCACCATTTTCGATACGATCTAGCAATGTGTTCAGTTGAGCATCATTCTCAAGCATCTCTAACTCTTGTTCGTTAGATAGCTTGCGCTCTTGTTTGGTCGACTTCTTCGCTGGTTCAACAATCAGCGGGATTTTTTTCTTGCTGCCTAAACGAGGGTCGCGAGCTAGTGCAGCTTTACGCTGTTTTGCTTCGCTACCATCTGAGTGACGGCTGCCTGACTTAAGGCCTTTACGCTTTTTAACACGCTTACGTTCACGACCTTCAACATCAGATTCACTACGGTTACGAGTAACCATAGGTTCCGGAGCGCCAAGTGCTCCCGGTTTTCTTGATTTCTTACTACGACCCATTACTGCACTTTCCTCAGTAAAATTACATCATTTCCAAAAAATTCTAGTTCGAGCTTATCCCGCTCTGCCAAAAACTGGAATGTTTGACGACTAAAGAAGACGACATGTGTCGGGTCATTCTTGTAGTGCCAACCAGCAAACGCGTCTACGTCTATTACTAGTTTAGTCATAAGACCAATCCAGCCCTTGGGTTTAACTAAATTCAACCATTGCTGCCACACTTTGTCTGGGTGATAAAGATGCTCTATCACCTCAGTGGCAGTCATAAAGTCATACGTTTTTTCCAACACAGAAGCTTCTGGGTGGTAATAGATATCGTACAACTCCATGGTGTGTCCGGCTTCTTCTAACATAATAGATAGCGTAGGGCCTGGGCCACAACCAAAATCCAACCCGTGTGAGTTAGATGAAATTTTGTCTGTTAGTGGATCCGCGATGCGAGATAGAAAACGGCGATAGCCTGCATCACTAGGATCGTTCTCATGGAGATCATAGTGTGCTTTCTCTTCTTTTGCTTCTAACCTTTGTTCAGGTTTAACAAATACCAGTTCACATTGCTGACATTGCAGATAGGCTCTGCGTTTGTCTTCAAAATAGTGATTCACGCCTTGGTGATGGCATAAGGGACAAGTATACATAGCACATCCTTAAACAGGGATGCGAAACATACCAGAAACTGAGTTTATAGTGGAGAGGTATTGGGTGTTTTTTCATCAAATCAATAAAAAAAGCGATAGGAAAACCTATCGCTCTCTAAATCTGCCTATATCGGCCAAAATTTGCATACTCAACTTGGTACACAAATCTCCATTTGTTATTGGTGCTTTCCATGCCAAATTTGTTTGTTGTTCATCGTCCTGATGAGTTTTGGCTATCCTTTTCTAACACCTTGTTGCTGGGCTGTCCTAGCCTGATCCATTTCTGTCTATACCGTTAGACTAGATGACCATCCGTATCTAAGTCAGCTCCTAGCTGATGGCCGTTACTTTACCCGGTTACAAAAAGACTACAAGAGTTCAAGCTCACACTTTTGTACACAAATCGATCACACATTGATAAATCAGACATCAGCGCAAAACATATTAATAAAACCAATACAAAAGAAAACACCCCGACCATTACTGATCGGGGCGTCTCTTCAATCTCGCTCGAACGTACATTTCTTTACTCTGGCTAAGAGCAAGAAACCGACATATTAGTGTAAACCACCAACGTACTTCGATAAGGTATCAATATCTGCGTCTGTTAACTTTTTAGCTACATCACGCATCATCGCATTCATGTCGTTATTACGGCTACCATCGCGGAATTTCTCAAGTTGAGCCTTGATGTAATCTGCGTGCTGGCCTGAAATCTTAGGGAAACCAGAAAGTTCGGTACCGTTACCACGTGGACCGTGACAAGCAATACACGCCGTTACGCCGCGTTCTGCGTTACCCGCGGTGTAAAGAACCTTACCTTCATCTACTACATTCTCAGGAGTAGAGTTACTAGAGATAGGTAGCGATGCGTAGTACGCCGCTAGGTCAGCCATATCTTCTTCAGATAAAGACATCGCCATTGCACCCATTACAGGTTCATTACGACCTTGCTTACCACCACTGGTCATACCGAGCTTAAGCTCTTTTAACTGCTTCTCTAGGTACTTCTCATGTTGACCAGCCAGTTTAGGGTACTGCGTGATCAGACTGTTGCCGTCAGCACCGTGGCAGGCAACACATGTTTGTGATTTGGCTTTACCAGCTTCAATACTACCTTGAGCCCATACTGAGCAGCTGGCTAAAAGACTCAAAATTAGCGCTAATTTCTTCATGACATTCCATTATAATTATCAAGCTTCCAGTACCACTCTATGTTGCCACTCATGGTACAATAGGCGACCTTATGCCGAGCACGGTTATTTTACACAAATTCACAAAAAAGTAATCAATCGACTACACAAAGTCGAGATGGAGTTAACAGTGAGCGTAAAAATTCATTATCAAAACACGCATTTCATTACCAGTGCACCTGATATTCGTCATTTACCAGAAGACGAAGGGATCGAAATTGCGTTTGCAGGACGCTCCAATGCTGGTAAATCTAGCGCGCTAAATCGCGTTACAAACCAAAAAGGCTTGGCGAAAACCAGTAAAACACCCGGTCGAACTCAGCTAATTAACCTATTTAAGGTAACGGACGGTTGTCATATCGTCGATTTACCTGGATATGGCTTTGCTCAAGTCCCTCTTGAGCTGAAGAAAAAATGGCAGAAATCGCTAGGTGAATACCTACAGCGACGCGAAAGCTTGAAAGGTTTAGTGGTATTGATGGATATCCGTCACCCAATGAAAGACCTTGACCAACAAATGATCTACTGGGCTATCGATAGCCGCATCCCAGTACAAGTTTTGTTAACAAAAGCAGACAAACTGAAAAGTGGCGCTCGTAAAGCGCAACTACTGAAAATCCGTAATGATGCGAAATCTTTCGGTGGTGATGTAGCGGTTGATGTCTTCTCTTCAATGAAGGGCATCGGCGTTGATCAACTGCGAGCCAAGATGGATGAGTGGTTTGCCCCAGCTTTTGCTGACCAGATTCTTGATGAACTGGCTGACGAAGAGCACAACGACGCAGAGTAGTTCTTCTATCTATAGCTTTGTCTATAATTAGAGGTTAAAGCACTTACAGCAAGTGATTTAGTCTTATCAATACCCCGCCTTATATAGGTGGGGTATTTTTTTGCCCACAAATTAGTGAGTTAAACCTAAATCTTGAGAATTAAAGACAAGATTAATCAGTTAGAAACGAGAGAAGTGAACCATACTAAAAGACACATCTAAATAAACAGAACAATGAGAAAGGAATGCTCATGTGGAAAAAACCCTTGGCGACCATCGCGCTTATATTGATCTCATTTTCCGGTGTAACATCTGAATCGGAACAGCCCAAGACCGAGGCCGCTCTGGTCAATGTTGATATGACCTTAGATCTCGACGGCATGGAGAAGTACGCTCAGGAGGCAAGTGAATCTCTCGAGGTAATATCACAATCGTTGCAAGCTATCGTCAACAACCCCAACCTTAGTGAAGACCAACAAAAAGCCCTGAATCAAACCGTTGAAAGCATCAACAAGCTTGCGAGCTCTACCAAGACATCACTCAATCAACTCCCACAAGCCTTAGACCAATCTCGACTCGCCTTTAAAAAGACCAGTCAAATGCTATTGGATGATATTCAGACCAAGATCATCATTGCGTTAGCAGCCGTTATCGCTGTCATTGTTATCGCTTTGACTGCTATCTATCTACTCATCCTAAAACCCATGCAGCAAACCTTGGTGAAAGCGACCCACAATATCTCTTCTATGGCGCAATCCATCCAAATCACCGCCGAAGCGCTGAAATACAGTACTGAGAAACAACAAGAAATCATGGATTACATGAGCATTCACCCACTCAATATACTGATAAGTAAGACGTAATTGATCAATATATTATGAGTAACTTGTAAAATAAAAGTTATTTTAAATGATAAAACAATCAAATTGGAGACGGATTTAAATTACCAAATGCTGATCGAATTCCAGATCTAAGGAAAATCAGGTGTTTATCACTGTGCTTGAGAAAGCGTAAGAAAAGACACTAAAAAGGGCAGGTTTACGGGAGCAATAGTAGGTTAGAAATATTTTTCTTTCGCACAAGAAAAAACGCCCCAGTCAAATACTGACTGGGGCGGCTGAATCAGCCTAATCCAATAACGTGAAACAAAAGGTCTGAAAGATAGAACATCTTACCTCTGTACCCTACAAGATTTAATGTACAACAATTGCTCAGAAATGAAAACAATTTTTGTAGTTTTTTTTCATGAATGTTTTATTAAAACACCTAAATTCTTCTTACGGTTCAACTTTATTCGAGACAAAAAAAAGCCAGTGTTTGTGCACTGGCTCATACTAATTCACTCAATAAGGTCAAAAACTGATTAGTGGGCTTGATCCCAGTTGTCACCGTGGCCTGCTTCCGCGACTAACGGTACTTCTAGATCAGCGGCTGACTCCATCAATTCTTGTACTTTACTTTCAATTTCGGCTAAAGCTGACTCTTGAACTTCAAATACCAATTCATCGTGTACTTGCATCAATAGCTTCACACGACCATCGCCTTCCGCTTGAATCCATTCATCCACTAACAGCATCGCTTTCTTAATGATGTCTGCTGCCGTACCTTGCATCGGTGCATTGATCGCCGCACGTTCAGCTGCTTTACGACGCATGCCATTACGAGATTGGATTTCAGGCAGGTGCAAACGACGACCGTAAATGGTTTCAACGAAGCCTTGCTCTGAAGCAGCGCTGCGCGTGTCTTCCATATACTGCATTACACCAGGGTAGCGTTCAAAGTAAGTGTCCATGTAGTGCTGTGCTTCACCACGAGGAATACCCAGTTGCTTAGCCAAGCCAAAGGCACTCATGCCGTAAATAAGGCCGAAGTTAACGGCTTTAGCACGACGACGCTGTTCAGTGGTAACTTGATCAATAGCCACGCCGATAATCTCAGCAGCCGTTGCCGCGTGAATATCTTTGCCTTGTTGGAACGCTTCCAACAGCGCTTTATCAGCCGATAGGTGCGCCATGATACGCAATTCAATTTGAGAGTAATCGACCGCTAGGATCTTCCAACCATGTTGTGCAACGAATGCTTGGCGAATACGACGACCTTCTTCATTACGAATTGGGATATTTTGTAGGTTTGGATCAGTCGAAGACAAACGACCGGTTGCCGTTACCGCTTGGTGGTAAGAAGTATGAACGCGACCCGTTTCAGCGTTGATCATCTTCGGCAGTTTATCTGTGTAAGTAGACTTCAGTTTCGCAAGGCCACGATACTCAATGATCAGCTTAGGCAACGGGTAATCAAGGGCCAGCTCTTGCAACACTTCTTCGTTAGTTGAAGGCGCACCTGATGGCGTTTTCTTGATAACCGGTAGACCCATTTTTTCAAACAGGATCGCTTGCAGCTGTTTTGGCGAGTTCATGTTGAACTCTTGCTCTGCAATCTCGTAAGCTTTCTGCTCTAACTCATCCAGACGAACCGCAATCTCTTGTGATTGAGCCCCTAAGAGCATGTCATCGATGAATACGCCAGTACGCTCAATGCGAGACATCACAGGAATCAGTGGTACTTCGATTTCTTCATAGATGGTTTTAAGCTTTTCATCTTGCTCGATGTTTTCCATCAGGCGGTTATGCAGACGTAGTGTCACGTCAGCATCTTCTGCAGCGTATGGAGACGCTTCACCCAGCTCAATCTGGTTGAAAGTAAGTTGTTTCTTACCTTTACCTGCGATTTGCTCAAATGAGATGCAGCTATGCTGTAGGAAGCGTAGCGCTAGGCTGTCCATATCGTGCTTGCCACCTACGCTATTGAAAACGTAAGACGCCAGCATAGTGTCGTGTTTGATGCCTTTCATCTCGATACCGTAGCGCGCTAGCACACTCATATCGTACTTTAGGTTTTGACCCACTTTTGCTTGAGCATCATCTTCAAGAATCGGCTTAAGCTGTTCAAGTACCCAATCACGATCCAGCTGCTGCGGTGCGTCTAAGTAGTCATGGGCAACAGGTACGTAAGCGGCAACGCCTTCTTCGGTTGCGAATGACAAGCCAACGAGGTTCGCAACCATGTAATCTAAGCTGTCTGTTTCAGTGTCGAAAGCAAACAATTCAGCGGCTTTAAGCTTTTCTAGCCAAACATTGAATGACGCTTCATCTAGAATCGTTTCGTAGTTACTGCGATCAATCGTCACGGCAGACGTATTCATCTCTACAGTAGACGTTGTTGCAGAAGCGCTGCTGCGTACTGAACCAGCTCCCGTTGCTGCAGATCTTTCATCCGCCTCAACCACACCACTGCCACCTTCAAGCAGCTCGTTCAACCAAGATTTGAAAACCAGTTGGCCGTATAGTTTGATCAGCTCGTCGATATTTGGCTGTGCTTTGACGAGTGACTCTGGTGTCTCTTCAAGTTCAACATCTAACTTAATTGTCGCAAGCTGGTAAGACATATCAGCATTGTCTTTATTATCAGCCAGCTTCTTAGCCATGGTTTTCGAACCACGGAAACCAAGCGCCGCAATATCATCAAGATTTTGATACAACTTTTCGATACTACCGATACCTTGCAGCAATGCCGTCGCAGTCTTATCGCCAACACCTGGAATGCCCGGAATGTTATCCACTTTATCGCCCATCAACGCGAGATAATCGATAATAAGCTCAGGCGGAATACCAAACTTCTCAATAACACCTTCACGATCCATTACCACGTTGGTCATGGTGTTGATTAGGGTAACGTTGTCATCGACCAACTGCGCCATATCTTTATCACCGGTACTGATAAGCACAGGCATACCCATCGCAGAAGCTTGAGAAGCCAACGTACCAATCACGTCATCTGCTTCAACGCCAGGAATAGAGATAAGTGGCAAACCCATCGCACGAATCACGTTGTGCAATGGTTCTATCTGGCAACGAAGATCGTCAGGCATCGGTGGGCGGTTTGCTTTGTACTCTGGGTACATATCATCACGGAACGTTTTCCCTTTCGCATCAAAAATAACCGCAATACGATCAGAAGCAAATTGACGCATCATGCTGCGTAGCATGTTAACCACACCATAAACAGCATTCGTTGGGATATCACCATTGCTCATGGTGCCAGGGTAAGCATGGAACGCGCGATATAGGTAAGAAGAGCCATCGATCAGAATCAATGGATTATCAGGAATACGAGCCATAATGTTTGTGAATCCAGTAAGTACAGAAATTATCTGTTAAGAATGCCACGTCTGTTGGTTGGATTCTACGTTGTCGATCTGTATCCGTTCACTCGGTTGTGTTCGTAATAATCGATTTGTTGTTATTTTTTGTTCTTAGACACAAGCGTTCTGTGGATAACTCTGTTTATATTATTTACCCACCCTGTTGAGAACTAAGGTAAACCACCAAAAAAACGCAAATAAACCACTGAAAATAAACGATAAAATTACAGATCGAACATATGATCAACGATCTTTTCTCGATCTTGCATTGTGGAAAAGAATGCTGATGGCGTTTTATTCATAAAAAAACGTGCCACTAAATATGCATCTTGTTGAAATGGAGGTATAAAAAAAGCGACACCCGAAGATGTCGCCTAGCAAAAACCGGTAAAGCCATTCAAATTGAATACCACAGCTTTACCTAAAAGCTATAAATTACACTGGAAGCAATGTGAGCAATGTCGTGTCAAAAAGAACTTAGTACAAGTTCGCGAGAATTCTGTTGGGTAACCAAGTAGATACTTGAGTACTTAACATCCTTGTGAACATTTCCTCATTCCCTAAGACGAAGTTAATAATAATGATTCTCATTTAATAGTCAACACTTAAATGATAATAAATCTCATTTAATTTATAAACCGTTCACCACAGTGCTCAAATTTGCTTCAAAAAATGAATTCTATGGGCATTAATGTCTTCTTTTTCTTCTAATTTTTCGATTAGGTAACCGTTTCTCAATAACAGACGCAGCATCGCAGGAAACTGGTTACGAGATTTCACTTTTAGCTGTTGGTAGCCCTGTTGCTTCACCCACTGTTCTTGAGTATCTAATTGCGCCTGTGCAACACCTTTATTCCTTGCGATCGGTAACACGCCCCCAAACCAGCTGTAAAACGTGTTTTCATCCAATTCATAACCGATCTTAAAACCCAGTAACACACCCGTCTCTTCAGCAACGAGGATCAAGCTTGTTTTACCCGCTAATCGCTCCGATAAAGACGCTACACTCTCTTTTTGGGCAAACTCGGTAATCTGTTCAACAACAGAAACAACCTCTTCTAATGAGCCTTCGCGCACAATGACAGACATCTTGTTTCATCCTCATAAAACAAAAGGGCTGGCACAACGGCCAACCCTTTAGTGATCATATAGTTTGCTTGATCGTACTTACTTACCTTGCAGGTGCTCAGCAGCTTGTGCGTTATCTTCAGCAAGCCACTCTGCAACATCTTTAGCGAAGTACGTCAGGATGCCATCAGCGCCAGCACGCTTAAAGCACAACAGTGATTCCATGACGGTTTCACGCTCTTTCAGCCAGCCGTTTTGAATCGCCGCTTTGTGCATCGCGTACTCACCAGATACTTGGTAAGCAAACGTTGGAGCTTGCAATTCATGCTTAACACGGCGCACGATGTCTAGGTAAGGCATGCCTGGTTTCACCATCACCATATCCGCACCTTCATTAAGATCCATCGCGACTTCATGAATCGCTTCATCGCTGTTGGCTGGATCCATCTGGTAGTTCTTCTTGTTACCGCCTTTCAGGTTCGAAGCACTGCCAACTGCATCACGGAATGGGCCGTAGTAGCACGATGCATATTTTGCAGAGTACGCCATGATTTGGGTATGAATGTAGCCAGCTTCTTCTAACGCTTCACGGATTTTACCAATACGGCCATCCATCATATCCGACGGTGCAACCACATCTGCACCCGCTTCAGCATGAGACAGAGCCTGCTTGATTAAGACTTCCGTCGTCTCGTCATTCATCACGTAACCATCTTCATCGATGATGCCGTCTTGACCGTGAGTAGTGAACGGATCCAGTGCTACGTCAGTAATCACACCCATATTTGGCACGTGCTCTTTGAGTAAGCGTACTGCTCGTTGTACCAAACCTTCAGAGTTATGAGCTTCAGCCGCGCATAAACTTTTAGCATCTTGGTTCACTACCGGAAACAGAGCAATTGCAGGAACACCCAATTTTGACAGGTAATCCGCTTCCTCAAGCATAAGATCGATAGACAGGCGTTCAACACCTGGCATTGACTCGACAGGTTCACGACGCTCTTTACCCATAAGAATAAACATTGGGTAGATGAGATCATCCACAGACAATTGATTTTCTGCCATTAGGCGACGGCTAAAGTCGTGCTTACGCATACGGCGCATACGACGACCTGGGAATTGACCTTGAATTGAAACAGACACTAGATTCTCCTTGCCTAGTCTAAGCACCGAAATGCTTAGATATGAAAAGTGCAAAATACAGGCAAAAGCATATCACTGATGGCTCAGGACGCTAACAGTAAAATATAAAACCCACTCAAAAACAGGGATAAATGGCAAAAAATGACCTTCTCCTCACACTGCCGTATACTCATGACAACTCAGAAAAGACTGCTTTCAGGACACAATAATGATCGACACCCACGCCCATATTTACGCGAGCGAATTCGATGAAGACCGCGAACAAGTCGTGCAACGCGCGCTTGCTCAAGGCATTGATACGATTCTACTGCCTAACATCGATTTAGAATCTATCGAGCCAATGCTCGCGACGGAAGCTCAGTTTCCGGAGGTATGTCGTTCAATGATGGGCTTACATCCTTGTTATGTGGATGCAAATATCGAACAGACCCTGAAAACCATTCGAGCTTGGTTCGATAAGCATGACTTTATCGCCGTGGGTGAGATAGGTATCGACCTGTACTGGGATAAAACCTTTAAAGCAGAACAAGAGATGGCGTTTGTGACTCAGCTGCAGTGGGCAAAAGAGCTCGATCTACCTGTGGTGATCCACACTCGTGATTCCATTGAAGAGACACTTGCTCTACTTCGTAAAGAGCAAGATGGCAGCTTACGCGGCGTATTCCACTGTTTTGGCAGTAGCTTAGAGGAAGCTCAAGCGATCAACGAGCTAGGCTTTCATTTAGGTTTAGGCGGCGTATCGACCTTTAAGAACTCGGGGATGGATAAGGTAATCCCACATCTTGATATGAATTACGTCATCCTAGAGACAGATTGCCCATACTTGGCACCAACACCGAATCGCGGTAAACGCAACGAGCCCGCGTACACCGAACTGGTGGCAAAACGCGTCGCTGAATTACGCGGAATTACCCTTGAAGAAGTCGAAAACATAACCACCATCAATGCTAAATCATTATTCAATCTATGATGAATCTATTAATAAGTAAATATTACGGATTTACCCTCAATTTATTTGAGAAAACAAGGTGATATGTATACTATCAACCGCCTGCATATGGAGGTAGTTGATTATGTGTGACCATTCACAACACTTACAACGTCAACATCGAACTCTATGGCATAAAATTTGGGGCATCAAAGAGCTCTATATATGCCAAAACTGTGGTTATCAGTTAAAGATTCGATAAACAGACATAATAAAAAAGCGGCCTAGGGCCGCTTTTTTATTATGTGATTTTTACTGAAGAACTCTAACGATCATGCTCATCCGTGATGACTACTGCTTTAGCATCTGCGAACATAGCATCTGCAAACATGGCATCTGCGAATTAAGACTCCGCTTCTTCCTCTTCATCCGCATCTGGTTTACGCACATAGAAACGCGCGAAGAACAGGCCAATCTCAAACAGAATACACATTGGAATCGCCAACAGTGTCTGCGAAATCATATCAGGCGGCGTTAGCATCATGCCGACAATAAACGCACCGACAACAATGTAAGGACGCTTCTCTGCCAGTTCTTTAGGTGTCGTTGCACCCGTCCAACATAGCAAGATAATGGCGACTGGCACTTCAAAAGCGATACCAAAGGCAAAGAACAGCGCGAGTACAAAATCAAGATAACTCGATATGTCGGTTGCGAACTCTACTCCCCCTAATGATATAGCGGTAAAAAAGCCAAATACCAACGGGAATACAATGAAGTAAGCGAACGCCACACCACAGTAAAACAGCAATGAGCTTGAAGCCAATAACGGCATGATCAAGCGCTTCTCATGCTTGTATAAGCCCGGAGCGACAAAAGCCCACACCTGATACAAAATAAACGGAACCGCGAGGAATATAGACGCGATCAAGGTCAGTTTTAAGGGTGTGAAAAATGGTGACGCTACATCTGTTGCGATCATCGTCGCGCCTTCAGGTAAGCGATCTACCAAAGGTGCAGAGACGAACTCATAAATATCATTAGCGAAATAAATTAGCCCAACAAACACCACCAGAACCGCAACAATCGCGCGCAATAGGCGATTACGCAGTTCTAGAAGATGGCTAATTAAAGGCTGTGTCTGCTCAGTCGAAGACATGTCAAACCTCTTAAACAGGAAGATCGAAAAGGAGCCGCGCACCTATCTATCCAGTTGAATTGGTATCCACTTGAATAGATATCTACTTAAATAGCTATCGACTTAAACATCTAGCGACTCAAGTATCTGGCGACTCCTCCTTGCGAGACTATTCGGCTTTCTTATCTGACGGTGCTGAAGCTTCACTGTTAACCTGAATGGTTTCAGATTCCACAGTTTCCGTGACACTAGGTTCAGTCTCACTCGGCTTATCAGACTCAGGCTTAGCATACGGGCGTTGAACTTGAGCAGCGGCCTGCTTAAGTTCATCAACTGATGCTTTTAGGTCTGGAGATAAATCTTCCATACCCATTTTTTCCGCCTTGCGTAGGTTTTCTTGCAGCTCTTGCACCTTAAGCTCATGAGAAAGTTCATCTTTCACACTATTTGCCATGCTTTTCGCTTGTCCAACAAACTTGGAAATACTGCGAATCGCCACAGGCAAACGCTCAGGTCCTAAAACGACTAACCCAACGACAGATATTAATACCAGTTCCCAAAAACCGATATCAAACACGATTTACGCCTGCTCTTTGTCTTTCTTTGTTTCAGCAGTCGTTTCAGCGCTAGCTTCTTTCTTCTGCTGTTCAATGTTCTTTGGTTCAAAGTCTGCGTCTTTCTTATCTGCAGGCTTGTCTTCATCGCTCATTGCTTTTTTGAAGCCTTTCACCGCTGAACCTAAGTCACCGCCCATGCCGCGCAGTTTCTTCGTTCCGAAAAGTAAAATTACAATCACAGCAATGATTAGAAGTTGCCAAATACTGATACCACCCATTGTCATTGTCCTCGGGTCTGTCTACACATAAAAAATATTAAGGGAGTCTACTGTCTAACGACGGTAAGCTCGCCAACTTAGCAGCCAAAATGTGACACCTGCGATGCCACAGCCCATAGATAGCTGCTCATAAGGGCTTGAAACTAATATTGCGGAGCATACGACTAAAGTTGCTCCAACGCCAAACAAAAACTTTCCAGTTGCTTGCTGACGCTTACTCTCTCTATAGCCTTGATAAAGCTGATCCATTCTGTGGTTCATCGCTTTACCTTGGCGCAAGCTGTCATAAAGTAACTCTGGCAGCTCTGGCAGTTTCTCTGCCCAGAATGGCGCACGCTCTTTTACTGCGTTAATCACAGCTTGCGGCCCCACCTGATTCATCATCCAGGTTTCAAGGAAAGGCTTCGCCGTTGCCCACAAATCAAGTTGCGGATACAGCTGACGGCCTAGGCCTTCGACATACAACAAGGTCTTCTGTAGAAGCACCAACTGAGGTTGAACCTCCATGTTGAAACGTCTTGCTGTATTAAATAAGTTTAGCAACACATGGCCAAATGAGATCTCGCCAAGCGGTTTTGCAAAAATCGGCTCACACACCATCCGAATCGCGAATTCGAAATCGTTGACGTTGGTATCGTGTGGAACCCAACCAGAATCCACGTGAAGCTCTGCGACTTTTCGGTAATCTCGATTAAAGAAAGCTAGCAGGTTTTCGGCTAAATAACGCTTATCTTCGCTGTTAAGCGTGCCGACAATGCCACAATCCAAACCAATCCACTGCGGGTTATCTGGATTTTCTGGGTTAACGAATACGTTGCCTGGGTGCATGTCTGCATGGAAAAAGCTGTCGCGGAACACCTGGGTGAAGAATACCGTCACACCACGTTCAGCCAGCAATTTCATGTTGGTGCCGTTGGCGTTCAAGGTTTCAATATCTGAAACTTGAATACCATAGATTCGCTCTGACACCATCAAGGTTTCACTGCTTAAATCAGGGATAACCTCTGGCACATACAGCTCTTCGCTGCCTTCAAAATTACGTCGTAGCTGAATGGCATTTGCCGCCTCACGGCGCAGGTCCAGTTCATCGATTAGCGTTTTTTCGTACTCATGAACGACTTCAACAGGTTTCAAACGACGTGCTTCAGGAAGAGACTTAGCGACTATACGCGCCATTCGGTGCATCAGTTTTAGATCTGCATCAATCACCGGGCGAATATCAGGTCGAATTACCTTCAGAACAATCTCGCGGCCGCTCTCTTTTAGCTTTGCAGTATGCACCTGAGCAATAGAAGCAGAAGCCAATGGCTCGATATCAAAGTCGGTAAACCAGTTATCTAGACTGCCACCCAGTGCCTTTTCCATGTCTTGCTTGGCCAGTTGACCATCAAATGGCGCCACTTGGTCTTGCAATAAAGCCAATTGATCAGCGATATGAGGAGGAAATAGGTCACGACGCGTTGACATCATTTGACCAAACTTGATCCACACAGGCCCTAACTCTTGCAAAGCGAGACGCAAGCGCTGACCCAATTCTTTATCTTGATGCTTGTTCTTGAGCCAAAACAGAGACTTTCTCGCTAACAATGGGGCTTTAGTCAAATGGTGCTCAGGCATCAATTCATCAAGGCCGTACTCTAACTGTACCTTGATAATATGATAAAGACGTTTCAGTTCTGTTGGGGTCATGCTTTCTCCAACAGAGCGTTCAACTTAGCTTCAAGGCGAGCTACCGAGCTTTTTACGTCATCAACCTGATCGCAAAAATGCACTACTTCTAACGGAGCCGGTGCAATCTTCCACTCTTCTGTCAGAATCTGAGCAACATGGTTTTGATGCTTAGTTGCTTGCTTCGCCACAAAACCACCGACGTTTTTAACGCCTTGTACCACGGTATGCGCAACCACATCGCCCGTTACGCGCGATAGCCACTCTTCTAAGTCCGGCTTGCAGTCTGTCATCAGCTGAGCAAATTTCTGAGCCAGTTGAATATCACCCTCTAAGATCAGCTTATCTTGCTTGATCAGCTTGGTGATGTTCGATTGCTCACGCAGTTCAGGCAGTACCGATAGGTTCAAAGATAGGTAGCAATCAGGCTGCCCTTCGTATTCCGACAACACATCGATCTGTTGGCTGAAAACGAAAGTGAGTGTTTTATTCAACTCTTTCAAATTAACTTGAATGATCTGCCCCTTTAAACGAGACAAACGACGAACCAAGGCTGGATCATCGTTCACGAAAGTATTTAAAGAGGTTTCAATAACCGCGGTTACCAATGGATCAAATGGCATGACTGTCCTTACCTTTGAAAACGGATAAGCCTTAACCTATCCGTTCTGTCTTTATTCTTATTTTTAGCACGCCCTACGAGCCTGCTACCAAGTTCGACTAGAACTTGTAACCACGGTGCAGCGCAACAATGCCGCCCGTTAGGTTGAAGTATTTCGTATTTTCAAAACCCGCTTCTTGCATCATGCCTTCCAAGGTTTCTTGGTTCGGGTGCATGCGGATAGATTCTGCTAGGTAACGATAGCTGTCTGCGTCGTTGGCAATCAGCTCACCCATTTTTGGCAACAGGTGGAAAGAGTAGGCATCGTAAACCTTTGAAAGAGGCTCAAGTACTGGCTTAGAAAACTCAAGAACCAACAGACGACCGCCCGGCTTCAGCACACGGTACATTGAACGCAGCGCTTGGTCTTTGTCGGTAACATTACGCAGACAGAAGCTGATGGTAATGCAATCGAAGTAGTTATCTGGGAAAGGCAGCTCTTCAGCATTGGCTTGAACGTAATGTACGTTGCCAACAATACCGCTATCACGCAGTTTATCGCGGCCAACATTCAGCATTGAGTTGTTGATATCAGCAAGAACCACGTGGCCTTTTTCACCCACGATACGCGAGAATTTCGCAGTCAGGTCGCCAGTACCACCACCAAGATCTAGGATACGTTGACCCGGGCGAACGCCACTGCAATCAATCGTGAATCGCTTCCACAAGCGGTGAACACCACCCGACATTAGATCATTCATGATGTCGTATTTAGCGGCTACAGAGTGAAATACCTCTGCTACTTTCGCGACTTTTTCGTCTTTTGCGACTGTTTCGAAACCAAAGTGTGTGGTTTCTGACTCTACTGCTGAATTTGTCTGCACGCTTGTGTCCATAATGCTGTTATCTACCATGGTAAGTTCTCATCGACAGCACACTCTCTATTTAGAGGCACTGCGGCCGATTAGTTTACTTTATCCTCAGTAGGTTGTCTTTCTACTAAAGAGACATTTTCTGAAAAAGCCTCATTTTGCGCCATTTCAGCTATCCCAATCGAGATCGACTTTTTCACTTCAACACCAAGGTGTTTGAAGCTTTCAGCCTGACGAATCACATTGCCACGCCCAGTCACTAGCTTATTCATTGCTCCTTGGTAGCTTTGGTTGGCTCTATCTAATGAACTGCCGAGACCTTCCATATCATCAACGAACAGGCGTAATTTGTCGTAAAGCTTGCTCGCGCGTTCAGCGATAACTTGCGCGTTCTGGTTCTGTCTGTCATTACGCCACAGGTTATCAATGGTGCGCAGTGCCACCAGCAGGGTCGTAGGACTGACCAAGATAATGTTTTGCTCCATCGCATCTTTGACCAAGCTAGGGTCGGCTTGAATCGCCACCTGAAACGCAGGCTCTACCGGAATAAACATCAACACATAATCCAAGCTCTGAATGCCTTTAAGCTGATGATAATCCTTTTGGCTCAAGCCTTTAATATGCGCTCGCAATGAAGCCAAATGATCACGCAGTGCTGCGTCGCGTTGTTGATCGGTCTCAGCATTGAAGTAACGCTCAAACGCCACCAAGGCCATTTTTGAATCCACCACCACTTGCTTGTCTTGTGGCAAATGCACAATCACATCCGGTTGGTAACGCTTGCCTGCATCGTTTTGCAGGTTCACTTGAGTTTGGTATTCATGGCCTTCTCGCAGCCCTGATTCAGCGAGCACTCGCGCAAGTACCACCTCTCCCCAATTACCTTGCTGCTTGTTATCACCCTTTAGAGCTTGAGTCAGATTCACAGCTTCACGAGTCATGCTCTCATTAAGACGCTGCAGGTTTTTAAGCTCATGCACCAAGGTATGACGCTCTTTGGCTTCTTGGCTAAAGCTGTCATTTACTTGCTTCTTGAAGCCCTCTAATTGCTCTTTCAGCGGCGACAACAAACCCTCTAAGCTTTGCTTGTTTTGTTGATCGACCTTAGCGGTTTTGCTCTCAAAAAGTTGATTCGCTAACAGTTCAAACTGCTGCTTAAGTCGATATTCTGCTTGTTCTAGCAGTTGCAGCTTTTCATTGTTGGCGAGGTTTTCTTGATCGTGTCTTGCTTCTTGTTCTCGAAGTTCAGCCTCTAACTCAGACTTATGCTCCTTAAGAACATTGATATCATCGGCGTACTGCTGGCGCTCTTGTTTCACGGCTTCAAAATAGCGCAGCTTTTCCATTGCGGCCATCACCTTGCCGTGCGCCTGCTTGAGCTCGAATGCCGCTTTGTCTCGGTCATCATCCAACTCATTGAGCTCTTGTTGTGCCTCTGCGAGCGAGGATTTGAGCTGGGATTGTTGAGACTCATGCAGCAAACGGTCGGACTCTAGCTGCTGTTCAAGAAGTCGCTGTTGAAAAGAGAACTTCTGTTTGATCCACCAACCCACCACACCGCCACTGACGAGCGCGCCAGAAATTGCAGCAATAAGCGGTGCTTGATGTTCGATAATCCATTGCATGATAATGATTGAGCCTAATTGGAAGTAACTCATTAAATGGTATTTTGATACTGGATAAATGTCCAGTTTGCCGTATTAAATTTCGACAGATAGACTAGGCGCTCCGTATTCTGTCCCATCAAATTAGAATGAGTTGCTATGAACGAACGTCGTGCCTTGGGCTTTGGCCTTTCCGCGGTATTACTGTGGTCAACAGTTGCTACTGCTTTTAAGCTGACCCTTGCTGAGTTTTCGCCGATTCAAATGCTGACCATTGCCAGCATAGTGTCATCAATGGCACTGATCGCCATCTGCGCCTTTCAAGGCAAGCTTTCTCAGCTGAGTACTACGTTTCTTTCAAACCCTTGGTATTACCTACTGCTCGGCTTGGTCAATCCACTGGCCTACTACCTGATTCTATTCAAAGCATACGACCTATTGCCAGCATCTCAAGCGCAGGCCATCAACTACAGTTGGGCAATTACGCTAACCTTGATGGCGGCGGTTTTTCTGGGGCAAAAGATTCGTAAGCAAGATTGGATTGCTTGTACCTTCAGTTATGCGGGTGTGGTGGTCATTGCCACCAAAGGCGATGTGCTAGGAATGCAGTTCGATAGCCCACTCGGTGTGGCTCTGGCGCTACTTTCAACCTTGCTTTGGGCGGGATACTGGATTCTAAACACCAAAAACAAGGCTGACCCTGTGATTGGCGTATTGCTTGGTTTCTTAGTGGCACTGCCATTCGCAATTGGTTTAACCCTTTACGAAGGCGAAAGCTTTAGCCAAATCACAGCAAAAGGTTGGATGGCTGTGACTTACGTAGGCCTGTTTGAGATGGGCATTACCTTTGTCTTATGGCTATCAGCACTGAAGCTGACCAACAACACAGCGCGTATCAGCAATCTGATTTTTGCCTCACCGTTTATTTCGCTAATGCTACTTTCAACCATCATTGGTGAAGAGATTCACCCAGCGACACTGTTTGGCTTGGTACTGATCATTGCCGGCTTGGTGATTCAACAGGTCAAATTTTCAAAAAACAAACCTGCGTGACTGAGTAGATGAGTAGATGAGTAGATGAGTAAATGAGTAAATGAGCCAAAAGATTCGATTGAGCACGAAAAGCTATCGATAAATTCGAATCTAGAGCTAGATTACCGCTTATAGATACAAAAATGGCGAGTCATATGACTCGCCATTTTTATGTCATTTAAAATCTAATGGATAAGCTCAAAGCTTAAACCCACTGGCCTGCGGCAAAGCCTGAGCTCCAGCACCATTGGAAGTTGTAGCCACCTAACCAACCAGTTACGTCCATAACTTCACCAACGAAGTAGAGACCAGACACACTCTTACATTCCATGGTTTTTGAAGATAGGTGATTGGTGTCTACACCGCCTAGGGTCACTTCCGCTGTTCGGTAGCCTTCGGTGCCGTTTGGCGCAATTTTCCAGTTCTCTAAATGCTCTACAATGTCATTCAGCTGTTTTTCATTGAACTGCTTGAGCGGCTTGTCTTCCAGTTCTTTACGATCAATCAACACTTCCACAAAACGCTTTGGTAATGCTTTCGCCAAGGTGTTTTTCAGGCTCTGATTTGGGTGTTTCTCACGAGAGTTTTCAAGTAGTTCAGCAACGTCCACTTCTGGTACTAGATTAATCGAAACCGATTGACCCGCTTTCCAGAAAGAAGAAATTTGCAATACCGAAGGGCCAGATAAGCCGCGATGAGTAAACAGCAACGCTTCTTTGAATAAGGTACCGTCTTGCGCGGTGATCTCGGCAGGAATCGCGATTCCTGAAAGCTCAGCAAAGGCTTCTTTGTCTTCTTTATGCAGAGTAAATGGCACCAAACCTGCTGTAGTCGGCATCACAGACAAACCAAACTGCTCGGCAATCTTATAGCCAAATGGCGTCGCGCCTAGTTTCGGCATCGATAAACCGCCCGTCGCCACGACAAGTGAGTCACACTCAACTTCGTCGGTATTAAGGTGCATCTTGAAGCCAGCGTCTGTTTTTTCGATGGAGTGAACATCACAACGGTAGCGCTGCTCAACTTTCGCCTGCTTACACTCTTCAAGCAACATGCTCACGATGTCTTTTGCAGTGTGGTCATTCACACAGAACAATTGGCCGTGGTCTCGCTCTTCGAACTCAATACCGTACTTGCTCACCATCGAGATAAAATCCCAGTTGGTATATTGAGATAAGGCTGACTTCACGAAGTGAGGGTTGTTACATAGGAAGTTGTTGGCTGAAACATCATAGTTAGTGAAGTTACAACGGCCGCCACCTGAGATTAAAATTTTTCTGCCTGGTTTCTTTGCATGATCAACCACCAGCACTCGTCGGCCACGTTTACCCGCTTCCGCAGCACACATTAAGCCCGCGGCGCCCGCACCAATTACGATTACATCAAACTTTTCACTCATTGGGGTTCTGCTTTCTTCACTTTTGCACCTCGAGTACGCCCTGTTCTCGAAATGCCATCAATAAAAAAGGATGTGCATAAACAGCACATCCTTACTAATTGCTCGCTATTCTAGCGGCAATTTTAAACTTTGCAATTGATGTTCAATTGTACAATTTGCAGACAGCAGCAAAACCACTACTTGGCTTAGCGAACCAACAACCGAAGCTTTACACCAAAACCTAAACTCTACTTCACGCGTACTAAATAACTTAGACGATGAAAGAAGACAGCAATGTTACACCCAACAGAGCGGAAGAAAGTATAAACAACTGTCTTACGCGATCACACTTCGACATAAACACTTCGTCGTGATGATGGTGATACTCTTTGCTTTTGATGTAACTAAACAAGCGAACCTGTTTGGTCATATTGCCATGAGTTGTGAAGAATCCACCTCCGTCTACTTGTTGATAAAGTAGAGGATGTGCTTCTCGCATTATATAAATGAGTGTTCTTAGCGCAGTAAAATATCTCGCCCAGTTCACGCAAGTCACAACCATTAGTGCAAATAGAATAGTGTCGCCGCTGATCATCCTTTCCTCCCTACATCTTCATAAGAAAACTCAAAAGAAAAAGATAATCAGTGTCTTTCCCGTACTACCTAAACGGCAGGAGCTTCCATAATTGAAGATGAACCATCTTTTGCCAATTGCGCTAGGTCTTTATCAATAAAGAACAGTGCTTTACCGTCTTCACCAACAAGCTCTAGCTTATCCAATACACCTTTAAACAACTTCTCTTCTTCGTGTTGCTCTGCAACGTACCATTGCAGGAAGTTAAAGGTTGAGTAATCTTGTGTGCTGAAAGCAACGTGAGCCAGTTTGTTGATCTTTTGAGTAATCATTTGCTCATGTTCGTAAGTTTCACGGAACACTGCACCAAGGCTATCAAATTCATGTTTTGGCGCTTCAATCGCACCAAGAATTGGCATTGCACCTGTTTCACTTACGTAAGTGAAAAGACGCTGCATATGTTCCATTTCTTCTACCGCATGAACACGCAGAAACTCTGCTGCACCTTCAAATCCTTTGTCTTCACACCAAGCACTCATTTGTAAGTATAGATTGGATGAGAAAAATTCTAGGTTAATTTGATCATTCAGTTGCTCAACCATAGTTTTTGACAGCATTTAAGACTCCTAATTACATCCTCAATTTTCTCTACTATATCACTATTTAATGAATATCTCGCAGGCCATTAGTTAACCAATATTTCGAGCCGTCACTACGCAAGACAGTGGATATGAGATCACTTCAGCAAAAAAAGCCATCGCATAGTGCTAATCTTAAATCAGACAATGAATAAAGGAGGTAGCGATATGAGTTACAAACATATTTTGGTCGCGGTCGATTTATCAGAAGACAGCAAATTAATTGTGGATAAAGCGGTAGCATTGGCTAAGCCATTGGAAGCCAAAGTCTCTTTTATCCATATCGATATTAACTACGCAGAGCTGTATACAGGCCTGATTGATATCAACATGGCAGAAACCCAACATAACGCGATGGAAGCATCTCGAGTTCAGCTGCAAAATTTTGCTGAGCATGCTCAATACCCAATCACCCATACCTTAGTGGGCAGTGGCGATTTGAGTCATGAGCTGTGTGACACCATCAACGAGTTCAATGTTGATTTGGTGGTTTGTGGTCACCATCAAGATTTCTGGAGCAAGCTACTTTCTTCAACACGACAACTGATCAACGCCTCTCCGGTTGATATGCTGGTCGTGCCTCTAAGAGATTCAGAAGACTAATGAATTAAGGTTAGGTAACATACAGCTCATATCTTATTAACGAAGTTTTACTATGAGCTATTTAGCTGGTGTTACCCTCCTATGGGCCTTCTCCTTTAGCCTGATCGGCGTCTACCTTGCTGGTCAGGTTGATGCTTGGTTCTCTGTACTGATGCGTGTTGCCCTTGCAGGTATCGTGTTTCTTCCTTTCCTTAAGTTCCGTGGCGTCTCGCGTAAGCTGATCGCCAAATTGATGGCCATTGGTGGCATCCAGCTTGGCTTAATGTACTGCTTCTACTATCAGTCTTTCTTGCTGCTATCCGTTCCTGAAGTCCTTTTGTTTACCGTCTTTACCCCAATTTACGTCACGCTTATTTATGACTTTCTCAAAGGGCAATTCTCTCCGTGGTACTTAGTAACTGCGGCAATTGCGGTATTGGGCGCGGTATTCATTAAATTTGCAGGCATCAATGAGAACTTTTTAGTTGGCTTCCTCGTCGTGCAAGGCGCGAACCTATGCTTTGCTATCGGTCAGGTGAGTTACAAGGTAGTGATGGAAAAGGAATCGACTGAATTACCTCAGCGAACCGTATTTGGTTACTTCTACTTAGGGGCGTTATGCGTCGCTTCCGTTGCTTTCATGCTACTGGGCAATCCAGAGAAGCTGCCAACCACCTCTCTTCAATGGGGAATCCTGATCTACCTTGGCTTGATTGCTTCGGGGCTGGGTTACTTTATGTGGAACAAAGGCGCGTGCATGGTCAATGCTGGCGCACTGGCTGTGATGAACAATGTCTTAGTTCCAGCTGGCCTTGTGGTGAACATCCTGATTTGGAACAGAGATGTCGATTTGGTTCGATTGTCTATTGGTGGTGCCGTTATCTTGTTCTCTTTGTTCGTCAATGAGACGTGGGTGAAGAAGCGTGTTGCGAGAGATGCTAGCAATGCCTAGCGCGTTAAGCTAACAAGCTGTATTTAGCTAACAAGATTATTATTAAAAAGAATATCCAGAAAGCAAAAGAGCGACCGTAGGTCGCTCTTTTTAAATCATCTGTGTAGCAATAAGCTCTTCGAATTAACTTCAGTGGATGTGATTGTGGCTCACCACCTGAGTCTTGCTTTCAGTGAAGGCAACGTCATCAAGTTGTAGGTTGATGCGTTCAAGGTCACTTTCCAGTTTTTGGCTTTTCTTAAACAGCTTTTGCTGTTTCTTAATCATCTTCGCTAGCTTTTTGTTGTACTTCTCTTGTTTCTTGGCCGCTTTCTTCGCTTGTTTGAGTTCAGCTTTCTCATCGCCGCTCGCCTTCGCCATCAATTTTTTCAGCTTGGCTTTCTTCAACGCGACTTTATCCGCTGTTGCTACAACCGCAGGGTCAAAGATTTGTACAACTGGCTCAGCACTGTCCATGACTTCGATAAGAGAGACTTCTGGAGTTGGCAATGTTTCGGCAAGTAGACCACACGCGACTTTTTCTTCAGCGGGTTTATTCTGACAATCAATCGGTGGGATGGCTGTTGGTTTGCATAGATTCGCTTGATCCGACGATGAGCGCGCACAAGAGCGGCACACGAACTTTGGTTCAGTCACCAAACTGTGGATTTCTCCCAAGTGTTCGGTGATATCTCGACGGTTTAACTTACAAAAGCGTTTAGCCATGCTACAACTCCAGCTAAGAATAATAATGATTCTTAGTTAGATATACATCCGTAACGCGACTATCGCAAGTGTTTAATGGCAATTTATCGTATTTATGACGGGAAACTTTCTTAGCGCGTCTCTAAGTTATTGATGTCTTAACTAGGTCATTGATGCTTTCACATAGACATCAAAACGGTTCTTTTTAGTTTCGATTGCCATGCTCGGTTTTTGCTCGTCTAACCATGCTGCGTAATCCGGTCTTTTGACCACAACACGCTTTGATGCGAGCTTCATCGCAGGCTCAAATAAGCCATCGGCATCCAGATCGGCGCCAACCAAAGATTGGAATACACGCATCTCTTTCTTAACCAAAGCCGATTTCTTTTTGTTCTCTGGGTGCGGGTACATCGGGTCGAGATACACCACATCTGGCTGTTCAAAGTCAGGATCGTTACTCAGCTTATTTAGGGCATCATGGCTAGAAGCATGAATCAACTTCATACGTTCAGTTACCCAACCACCGATGTCAGGGTCTTGCTGAGCTCGCTGCAAGCCATCATCGAGCAGTGCTGCCACAACAGGGTGACGCTCGACCATCTGTACTTTACAGCCCAACGACGCCAACACAAACGCATCACGTCCTAGACCAGCGGTACCATCGAGGATAGTTGGCGTTGCACCTTTGTTTAAACCTGCCGCTTTAGCAATCGCCTGACCTTTACCACCGCCAAACTTACGTCTGTGACCGACTGCGCCTCCCACTAAATCAACAAAAATAGCGCCAAGCTTAGGCTCATCGACTTTACGTAGCTCAAGTCGCTCGCAAGTCAGTACCAAAGCAAAATCGCTGTTTTCATCATGAGATAAATTCCAACGGGTCGCTAAGTCATTTAGATGATCGATTTGGGTAGCATCTTCGCAAATCAGTTGTAGTTGCAAGGTCGTCTCCAACAGACAGTAGTATTCAAAACAAAAGAGGCAACCAGTTTACCTGATTGCCTCAACAATACATATTAGCGGTGAAAAGTATTCCCGGCTAAAGTCGGCTTACCTAAACCAATGGCTCTGTCTCTCGTTCTTGTCTTAACTCTTCAACGAGCTCCGCGAGTGGCTTAGGTCGGCCTATGATGTAGCCCTGCGCGTAGTTCACACCCAGTTCGATCAGCTTATCGATGATCTGGGTATTTTCAACGAACTCAGCCACGGTGTGCTTGCCCATCTGCTTGGCGAGATCATTGATCGAGCGAACCATCACATGGTCCATCTCGTTGACATCAATATCACGCACAAACAAGCCATCGATCTTCACAATGTCGACCGGCAGTTTCTTCAGGTAGCCAAACGACGATAATCCAGAGCCAAAGTCATCCAGTGCAATCATACAGCCAAGCTCTTTGATTCGAGTAAAGAACTTGATCGCCTGCTTCATGTTACTCATCGCAGCCGTTTCGGTGATCTCTAAACAAATCTTATGGCAAGGCACTGACGAGTTAGCCAAGCTTTCAATCAAGAACTCTACAAACTCTCGATTACCCATCGAGTGACCAGACAAATTGATAGAGCACATTCCAAGTTCATCTATCACCTTTGGTCGATGTTCCAACCAAGCGAGCGTTTGGCTCACGACTCGGCGGTCAATCAAGTGCGCTATGTTATAGCGCTCTGAGGCTGGCATGAAAATCCCCGGAGAGATGTATTCACCGTGGATATTCTTGATGCGAACCAAGATTTCAAAGTGCATTTTCTCGCTGTCTTTGTCTAAACCAAGAATGCGCTGAGCAAACAACTCTAAGCGATCGTTAGCCAAAGCCTCATGCACTAGATTCACGCATTCCATCTCTAGGTGACGACGACGCAGGTCTTCATCATCTTGATGGTAAAGGTTGTAACGGTTACGCCCTTCCTCTTTAGCAGCATGACAAGCAGCATCGGCCTGAGCATGTACCATCTGTGGTGAGGCCGCAGTATGGTCAATTAATCGGATACCAATAGAGCTGGTAAGATTAAGGCGAATATCACCCCACAAGAATGGGTTCTCGCTCATCGTCGAGATAATACTGCGACACACATTCACCGCATCTCGCTCAGTACAGTCTTTCATTAATACTGCAAATTCGTCACCACCCATTCGCGCTAACACGGCATTGTATGGCAGAACCTCTTCCAGCAGCTTAGCACTAAACATGATTGCGGCATCTCCCGCTTCATGCCCCGCCGTATCGTTCAAGACCTTAAGTTGGTCTAAATCCAAGAACAACATCGCGTGAGTTCGCATGTGGCTCTCAACCTCTTTGAGCGCCTTTTGCAGCTCTTGCTCAAAGTGGTTACGGTTAAACGTGTCCGTCAGCAAGTCATAACGAGCTTGATATTCTAGCTTTTCAGACAACTCACGAGTTTCGGTAATGTCTTCTCCAACAATCAACAGCTGATCAGACTCAACCAGCGGGCGAATATTTTCACGAATCCAGATGGTGCTGCCATTAGCATGGCGATATTCAATATCACGACGCCATACGCCACGAATCTTATGTTGTGGTTGCAATAAGATATGACGCGGGATCATTGAGTTTTCATCGACATAGAACTCTCTAGGACGATGACCCAGTAGCTGTTCTAGCGGGTAGCCTAGTAACTGCTCAGCAAACTGGTTCACTTGTTGAATGCGATTATTGCCATCAAGCGTAATCATCATCACGGGTTGTTTGTCGTAATACAGCTTGAGATTGGCTTCACGCTGGAACAACTTATTCTCCGCGAGCTTACCCGAGGTAACATCACGAGCTTCAAATAAGAACTGAACATCATCCTCTTCACTGCCCGGCATAGGCTTTAAAGAGATATCTAACACCATCGCACCACGATCACGACACCACACTTCCGCTTCAAATCGTAAAACCTGATGTTCCTCTCGAGAGATGAAATACTCCTTCAACACCTGCCTAGCCGAGTCTTCCCAGTGTTGGTGATGTTGAAGAGATGTTCCCAATTTATAGCCTTGGTTATACAAAAGTTCATGCAACTTGCTGTTGCTCGACACTAACACTCCGCCCTTATCAATAATTCCCATAAATTGCAGGCTTTGATCGAATATCGACTCAAGAAGTAGTTGGCTCTGACGGCTTGTACGTTCACTTTTTTGAAGGCGATTAAGGTAGTACATCAAGGTGACGATCACACATAACATGCTTAAGAAAAGCAAGCCGATCGTACGAATTTCATCGAGATAACGAACCCAAAATGGCTTGGGTTTGTTTAAGAAAGTCACTGATGCTTCATTTTCTGCGCCTAGGTTCCAGCGAGAGATTTGTTGATAGTCGAGTTTAATTTCAGCAGCACCGGGAACCACGGTGCGCAATGGCGCTGATGGGTTATCAAGTACTTCTAAAAGTATGCTTCCAGCCTCTCGACCTTGAATCATCCCTCCTTGAATCACACCGCCAATAGCGCCATGCCCCAAGCCTAAATCGTTAACCATATAGATAGGTATTTGGCTTTTTTTGTTTAATTCACGCCAGTCTTCATTGCTAGTCACACGGCCGTTAATATCTCGAAAATAAACCCAGAACAACAGGCAATTACCCGGCTTTGCCTTTTGAGTGAATGCAATCAATTCTTGGTAAGTGTCTGGTGTGTAATGCTTCACAACACCTGACATCTCAGGGTTGTTTTCAAGGAAGGTATCAATCTGGTTACGAACAGCCTCGCCAGTGACCGAGTGATCGGTTACCACATGAATTCTTTTTACCGACGTTTGAAGGCGCTTAATCAGTTCGATGTTGCTCGCCATATCGGTGTCTTCGGTTACGCCTGTCGCATTCAATCCTTCAATCATGTCTGGTGAAAAGTTGTTAATTCCCCCAAAAATCACTGGCGTACCCTTTAATTGCGGAGCCAATCGCTTCATTAGGTTTAAAGCGTTGTTATCACTCACGACAACGGCTGCAAAGTCTTCGTGCATCAATTTAGTTCTATAGAGTTGATACACGCGCTCCAAATATTCAGAATTTTGTGTGCGTTTACTATCGAGATATACGACTCGATAAGACAAGCGGGTTCGATCCAGCTCTTCTGCCAACCCTTTTTGGAAACTGTCTGTCCAAAAAAAACCTTGATGGTAAGAGTGAATAACCAACACATCTTTTGTTTGTGCTGAAGCGAAAAAACTCCAACACATCAAAATTAATAACAACGAAAATCGCACTGAATTCACCCTAACACTATAGTTGCTGCTAATATTATCACCCTTGGCTATGATGTGTACTCTAGCTAGTCTGATTTCATTCAATCTAAGGATTCTGCATGTCCACTACCACCGCTCGCCTGGATGACCTAGACCGTGCCATTCTAAAAACTTTAATGGAAGACGCGCGCACACCTTATGCTGAAATGGCCAAGCAGTTCGATGTTAGCCCTGCGACAATTCACGTTCGAATAGAAAAAATGAGAGCGGCTGACATTATTGAGCGTACAGAAGTGGTGGTAAACACTAAAAAGTTAGGTTACGACGTGTGTTGCTTTATTGGCATCAACCTCAATGCGGCCCGCGATTACCATTCAGCCATTGCCAAACTCAATGCTTTAGATGAGGTGGTTGAGGCCTACTACACCACCGGCGCCTACAATATTTTCGTCAAGTTGATGTGTAAATCGATAGAAGAATTGCAGTTCGTGCTGATTGATAAATTGCAGGCGATCGACGAGGTTCAATCGACTGAGACTCTTATCTCGCTGCAAAACCCAATCAATCGCAATGTGAATCCATAATCTATATACGCACTAGATTATGTTTGGGTGACCCAAAAAGAAAAGGCTGAACGCAATGTTCAGCCCTTAATTTATCTAGTTTATGTCGTCTCGAATCTAAGCTATATAAACGAAAATCTAAGCTTGAATGCCCGCGTGACGAAGCATCGCATCGATTTGAGGCTCACGACCACGGAAGCGTTTGAACAGCTCCATCGGCTCTTCACTGCCACCCATCTCAAGGATGTTGTTCAGGAAGCGGTTACCGGTTTCAGTGTTGAAGATACCCTCTTCTTCAAATGCTGAGAACGCATCTGCCGATAGCACTTCTGCCCATAGGTAGCTGTAGTAACCTGCGCTGTAACCACCAGCAAAGATGTGACCAAAGCTGTGTGAGAATCGGTTCCAATCTAAGCTTGGCAGTACCGATACCTTAGACTTAACATTCGCTAGCGTTTCTAGTACGCGAGCACCCACTTCTGGGTCATATTCTGTGTGTAGCGTGAAATCGAACAAACCAAGCTCTAGCTGACGCAGGATAAACATCGCTGACTGGAAGTTCTTCGCCGCTAGCATCTTCTCTAGCATCTCTTTTGGTAATGCTTCACCCGTTTCAAAATGGCCAGAGATAAACGACAGCGCCTCTTCTTCCCAACACCAGTTTTCTAGGAACTGACTTGGTAGCTCAACGGCATCCCAAGGCACACCATTGATACCAGCCACAGCGCCCGCTTCAACTTGCGTTAGCATATGGTGGATACCGTGACCAAATTCGTGAAACAAAGTCACGACTTCATCATGGGTAAACAGTGCAGGCTTATCACCAACTGGCTTGTTGAAGTTACACGTTAGGTAAGCAACAGGTGTTTGTAGTTCACCAGATTGAGTAATGCGACGACCGCGACAGTCATCCATCCAAGCGCCACCACGTTTGTGTTCACGTGCGTATAGGTCCAGGTAGAAGCTACCGCGCAATGTTCCTGTCGCATCAAAGATGTCGAAGAAACGCACTGAATCATGCCATGTATCCACACCTTCACGCTCAGTCACCGACATACCAAACACACGGTTTAGTACTTCGAACAAACCAGAAACTGCGTTCGACTCAGGGAAGTATGGACGAAGCTCTTCATCAGAGATCTCGAACAAGTTCTGTTTTTGTTTCTCGCTGTAGTAAGCGATGTCCCACAGGTTTAGCTCAGAGACACCAAACTCTTTCTCAGCAAACTGACGTAGCTCTTCTACTTCGCGCTCACCTTGCGGTTTGGCTTTTACTGCTAGGTCGTTAAGGAAACCAAGTACTTGGTCTGGCGTTTCTGCCATCTTAGTCGACAAAGATTTTTCGCTGTAAGTGCTAAAGCCAAGCATGCGTGCGATCTCGTGGCGCAGCTTAAGTTGCTCTGTGATGATCTCAGTGTTGTCCCACTTGCCAGCATTTGGACCGCGATCTGAAGCACGCGTTACGTAAGCTTCGTACAGCTCTTTACGTAGTTCTTGGTTATCACAGTAGGTCATCACCGGTAGGTATGATGGGATATCTAGAGTCAGTAGGTAACCTTCCTGCTCTTTAGCTTCTGCCGCGGCTTGTGCTGCCGCCAGTGCTGATTCAGGCATACCGGCCAGTTCAGCCACGTCTGTCACCTGCTTGCTCCAACCCATGGTTGCATCAAGCACGTTGTTTGAGAATTGAGAGCCTAACTCAGACTGACGCTTGCTGATTTCGCCGTAGCGGTGCTGCTCGTCAGCTGGTAAGCCAATGCCTGATAATTCAAAATCACGTAGCGCGTCGGTAATGGTTTTTTGTTGAGCTTGGTCGAGTGCTGAGAATGCCTCACTCGCCTTGATCGCTTTGTACGCTTCGAACAAACCTTTGTGTTGGCCAACCCAAGTACCGTATTCAGAAAGTACCGGCAGGCAGCTCTCATAAGCGTCACGCAGCTCATCGCTGTTCATCACAGAATTCATATGGCTTACTGGTGACCAAATGCGGCCTAGACGATCATCCACTTCATCAATCGGAGCAACGAGGTTGTCCCAGCTTGGTGAAGTATTACCTTCAAGTACTTGTTCTATCTTGTTGCGACACTCTTCAATCACTTGCTCAACCGCAGGCTTAACGTGCTCAGGCTTGATTTGTGAAAACGGAGGTAAGTCCGTGAAGGTTAATAGCGGATTAGACATATAAACATTCCTTTGGCTTTGGAGACTTTCGTCTTTCTATAATGAGGTCGTCTTACAGTCATCAGGCTCAGGAGCGCCCTAAAAAATCACCTGCGAATAGTTATTAAATAGTGGCCATGAAGGCAAATTTCAATAGTAGAACCAATAACTAACTGCATATAGCTAGCGACTGCTTCTGAATTGTTCGAGAATTTATAGCTCATTGAGGGTTATAATGGTCAGATTAACCCTACCTACACTAACCACACTCTAAAACGAGAGTGTTACGAGAGTTTAATTTGTTAAGTTATCGCCACAGCTTCCACGCAGGCAACCATGCCGACGTAGTAAAGCATATCGTACAGAGCCTTATTCTTAATTCTTTGAAACAAAAGGATAAGCCTTTTGTTTATCATGACACTCACTCTGGTGTAGGTCGTTACGACTTAACGCATGAATGGTCTGAAAAAACGGGCGAATACAAACAAGGTATTGCACGCGTCTGGGCACAAACAGAACTTCCTGAAGACATTCAAAGCTACCTTGAGTCTATCTCTGCACTCAACAATGGCGAAAAACTGCGTTTCTATCCAGGTTCACCACGTGTTGCACGTGCACACCTGCGTGATCAAGACCGCATGGTATTAACCGAACTTCACCCTGCAGACCACCCTTTGCTTGAGCAAGAGTTCCACCGCGATCGTCAGGTGTCTATCTATAAAGAAGATGGCTTCCAACGCTTAAAAGGCAGCCTGCCACCAAAAGAGCGTCGTGGTTTGGTACTGATCGATCCGCCTTACGAGCTGGCAAAAGAGTATCGTGATGTTGTGACTGCGATTGCTCAAAGCCATAAGCGCTGGGCAACCGGTATCTACGCAATTTGGTACCCAGTGGTAAACCGTTGTGATATCGAAGACATGATCGAAGGCCTTGAAGGCTTAGGCATCAACAAAATTCTACAAATCGAACTTGGCGTATCACCAGACACCAACGAGCGTGGCATGACAGCATCAGGCATGATTGTGATCAACCCGCCTTGGAAGCTAGAAAGCCAAATGAATGAAATTCTTCCATTCTTGAAGGAAGCAATTGCGCCAGCGACCGGTCACTTCAAAGTAGAGTGGATCGTACCCGAGTAATCTCAAACTCGATGGCATAGTTTGAAGAATCTTCAATAGACTGTGACATACACGAATAAATTTTAAACAGGGAGATTGAGTTCAACCAATCTGCCCTCAATATAATAATTAGACAATTTAAGAATCTATAGGACGTAGGTATCCAGTGTTCTCACTGTGACTACAGCCTTCAATAAATGGAGAAAGTAATGGCGACTCATTTTGATTACATCTGTATCGGTGGCGGTTCAGGCGGCATCGCATCAGCTAACCGCGCAGCAATGCACGGTGCAAAAGTTGCACTTATCGAAGCTCAAGACCTTGGTGGTACTTGTGTAAACGTTGGTTGTGTTCCTAAAAAAGTGATGTGGCACGGTGCTCAGGTTGCTGAAGCGATCAACCTATATTCAGAAGACTACGGCTTCGACGTTGAAGTAAAAGGCTTCAACTGGGGCAAGCTGGTTGAAAACCGCCAAGCGTACATTGGACGTATCCACGAATCTTACGATCGCGTTTTGGGTAACAACAAAATAAACGTAATCAAAGGCTTTGCTAAGTTTGTCGATGAGAAGACTGTTGAAGTTAACGGTGAGCATTACACAGCTGATCACATTCTGATCGCAGTGGGTGGTCGTCCAACTATTCCAAACATCCCTGGCGCAGAGCACGGTATCGACTCAAACGGCTTCTTCGACCTGATGGAGCAACCAAAGCGTGTTGCTGTAATCGGTGCAGGCTACATCGCGGTAGAAATCGCAGGCGTATTAAGTGCACTTGGCACAGAAACCCACCTGTTCTGTCGTAAAGAGTCACCACTTCGTAGCTTTGACCCAATGATCATCGAAACATTGGTTGAAGTAATGGAAGCGGAAGGCCCAACACTTCACACGCATTCTGTACCTAAAGAAGTTGTAAAAGAAGCGGACGGTACTCTGACTCTGCACCTAGAGAACGGCAACACTCAAAACGTTGACCACCTAATTTGGGCTATCGGCCGTCACCCAGCGACTGACGCTATCAACCTAGCATCAACGGGTGTTGCAACCAACGACCGCGGCTACATCAAGGTAGATGAGTTCCAAACGACAAATGTTCCTGGCATCTACTGTGTTGGCGACATCATGGAAGGCGGCATCGAACTAACACCTGTCGCGGTTAAAGCTGGTCGTCAGCTTTCTGAGCGCCTATTCAACGGCAAAACGAACGCTAAGATGGACTACGAGCTAGTGCCTACTGTTGTATTCAGCCACCCACCTATCGGCACGATCGGTCTAACGACTCAAGAAGCTGAAGAGAAGTACGGCAAAGACAACATCAAGGTTTACACATCTGGCTTCACTGCAATGTACACAGCAGTAACCAAGTACCGTCAACCTTGTAAGATGAAGCTTGTATGTGCTGGTGAAGAAGAGACAGTAGTCGGCCTGCACGGCATCGGCTTCACTGTTGATGAAATGCTTCAAGGCTTCGGCGTTGCAATGAAGATGGGCGCAACCAAAGCAGACTTCGACTCTGTTGTGGCGATTCACCCAACGGGCAGCGAAGAGTTCGTAACGATGCGTTAAACCTTTGTAAGTCAAAGAAATATTATGAAAAAGCCGACAGATGTCGGCTTTTTGTTTTTTTACCGTATGGTTTGAATGTTTATTAACCGAACAGCATTTTACACACTTAACTTGGAAGTAATATCATACTACAATCGCGCGCTATAAAATTACACGCATAAAAATAACAAATAGCTCTATTACATAAAGGATGTACGAGTAATGAAAAAAGTGAGTATTCTCGCAGCGGCGATTGCAGTGGCTTTAACAGGTTGTGGTAGCGACAGTTCTAATTCAGGTGTCACAACACCGACAAAACCATCAACAACAACCAACAAATTTATCGATGCAGCTGTTGAAGGTATCTACTACAACACCAGTTCTGGCTTAAACGGTGTTACAAATAGCGAAGGCGAATTTACCGCTAAAACTAACGACACAGTGACCTTCTTCATTGGTGGTGAAAACGGCTTAAAAGTAGGCGCCGCATCAAACCGTGATGTACTGACTCCATTTGAAGCGGCAGGTAAATACGCTCGCGCACTTAACCTAGCAATTTTACTTCAGTCTATGGATAACCAGTTTGGTGACACTTCAGACGAAGTGTTAACTCTCCCAGATGAGCTACGTGAACCTGATGCTGCAACTCTGACGAAGATGAAAGACCTAAGTCTTGATGACCGTGCTAGCGTGATTGCTTTCCTAGATGCGATGGGCGTAGAAGCTGCAAATATCACTTCAGAAAGCGACGCTCTAACGCATATGCAGTCTGCGTTTGGCTCAATGGAACGCGGTGATGACTCTGCAAACCCATTTATCACTGCTGGTAAATTCGTTCGTTACATTGATGTAACCCAGAACTCAGGCCAATTCACCTACGTCCATGCTGATAAGCTAATGGAAGAAGAAATGTTCGAGCGTACTCGCGGTATGACCGAAATGACATTCAAAGTGAATTCTGCGGACTCAGTAACGATGCTTACGGGATCTAACGACTATTCGTTATCAGAAAGCTTTGCTGAACAGTACCTAACATGTGTTTCTGATGCGACAAACCAATGGATCGAAGAAGAAGATCCAGAAAGGAAGGGTTGTGATATTGATGGTGATAACCAAATAGACCATGAGAATGGCGATCTTACACCTGATACTGCATATGTTCTCGATGATGCTTTTGCCTACAAACTGCGAGACTTAGCACAATCAACAACCGCTGACGAAGAGTTCACAACCGCAGACATCGAAGGATGGAAGCCATTTGATGCACAAAAAGCATCAGACTTGAATCACTACATAGCAAACAATGTCTGGGATGACAAAGATGAAGACAGCAACACATCAAACTGGATTCGTGATACTACTTCTGGTTCTTTCGATCCTGTAACAGGCATTTATTCTGAGATCGTTAAGAAAGAAACTCTGGGTAGCGACGCTAGCAATAACCCATCTCGCGTAACAGAGCGTGTTGCGTACTACTACGAAGTTCCAGCGAAAGATTCTGAACGTTACGTGGATTTCACTGGTACATGGCAAACAAAAGAGTTCTGTGACAATGGCGAAGTTGCCGTAAGTACCATGGTATTTGGCGCAACAAAAGTAACTACATCAGGTTTTGAATGTGGCAACGACAACGGAGGCCAGTCTTCGCCAGAAGATATGGGGCAGTTTGACGCAACCTACGCGGAGTTAGGCGCTATCGATTACTGGTGGTTTGGTCAAACAGACCGTGCTTCAAAAGCGACACTAACAGAGCTGAACACAGTAGTTCGTTTCTGCGACCAAGACAATTACGTTGCAGGCTCGTCTTGTAACTCAAACGATGAATACTTCGTTAAGTGGGAATACCAACCTGCGGGTACCAACTGGGATGAAGGTCTGCTTATCCGTCGAAAGATGGATAAAACAGGTAACACCAATGGTCGTGTTAGCATCATGCAGAAAATCAACTAACCTTTGAGTTAATTTGATTACTTATTAATAAACCAGAAGCTGTGCTTCTGGTTTTTTCATTTCTAGCGCACATGAACCTTTAAACAACCATCAACGTAGATACAAAAACCAAAACCTATCTAGAACAGCAATGGAGTTTGTGATGAATCTACTAATTGAATCATTTGAAGGCGGGATTTACTTGGCTTACCAAATCATCGGCGAGCAAAAACAGTTAATCAAAGACGACCACCAGCACCCAATGAAGTTTTTGAGTGTTAACCAAGCACGCGACCACTTTAGCGACCAAGGCGTGGCGTCGGCAATGTTGGTTCACAACAGTGCCTACGACGAAATGTGTGGTGAGCATTGTGGCCACACCCAACCGTTCGAGATTGATTTGAAGTGGAGTTAAATCAACTTCAAATCAATCGCGATAAAAATTGAAAGGCTTACATCAATGTAAGCCTTTCTTATGGGAGTAACTTTCCCTCTTATTCACTTAAATCAACGCAATGTCCGCTTCTGCCTGCGTTTGATGTTTTGCTCTTTCACAATAAAGTCGAACAATGGTGCGAAGAGGTTGGCGAACAGGATGGCCAACATGATGCCTTCTGGATAAGCAGGGTTGAGCACGCGAATACCAACCGTCATTACACCGATAAGAATCCCGTAAGCCCACTTACTCTGATTGGTAAAAGCGGCAGAAACTGGGTCGGTCGCCATGAAGAAAGTACCAAAAGCAACACCGCCCAACACAAAGTGCCAGTAGAACGGCATCGAGAACATCGAGTTGGTATCAGAGCCAACCCAGTTCATCAAACTTGAAGTCACGACGAGGCCAATAATCACACCGGCGACAATGCGCCAAGAGGCAATTTTCATGACAATCAGAATCAGACCCGTCAACATGATAAGCAATGAAGAAACCTCACCCATCGAGCCCGGTATATTACCGATAAACGCATCCATCCAGGTTATCGTCTCGCCAGTCATATTATTGATAAGCGAAGTACTACCACCCTCATACCATTGACTCAGTGGTGTCGCGCCTGAATAGCCGTCAGCGGCAACCCACACAAGTCCACCCGACATGTTGGCTGGATAAGCGAAATAGAGAAACGCGCGGCCTGCGAGTGCAGGGTTAAGGAAGTTTCGTCCTGTACCACCGAACAGCTCTTTGGCGACAACGATACCAAAAGTGATACCTAATGCGGCTTGCCAGAGCGGAATGGTTGGCGGGAGGATTAGTGCAAACAGCACCGAGCTGACAAAGAAGCCTTCATTAACTTCGTGCTTGCGAACGACTGCAAACAAGACCTCCCAGAAGCCACCCACAACAAACACTGTGGCATAAACAGGTAGAAAATAGAGTGCACCAAGCAACATCTGACTTGCCCAGCCACTTGCTATCAATGACTGTGCATCACCAAATGCCCATGACAAGCGCCAGCTGCTTTCAATAACAGAGGTAAGTTCGTTAAGTTGATAACTGGACGTTAATGCGAGGAAGCTTTGGTGTCCGACGTTATACATCCCCCAAAACATCGCGGGAAAGGTCGCTAGCCACACCAGAATCATAATACGCTTGAGATCGATGCTGTCTCGAACATGGGTCAAGCCTTGGTTTACGTTGCCGGGCGTATAAAATATGGTCGCAAAAGCCTCATACACAGGGTAAAGCTTTTCGTACTTCCCTCCAGCTTCAAAGCGTGGAGCCACGTCTTCTAATCGTTTTTTTAAACTCATAATCTCAATCACCTTATTGCTTGAGTTATGGTTTTCTACGCATCAATTGCTCTATTTGAACAGTTTCTAGCGATTTTTAGTCAAATTCGTATAAAGAAAGAGTGTCCAGAAGTCGAACCGATGTTGAAAAAGGAAGGTGTATAAACAACAAAGCCCCAGCAATGGCTGAGGCTTATTTGGTATTACAACGGGTCTTCGCTACTTCACACACATCACATTAAGCAGTGAAGAGCCTTTCAATTGATTTACGTTACCATTGGTAAACAGACCTTTCTTATCTGCGCCCCAATAAGGTAAATGCATTGGCCAGTTCTGTTTTTCCATAACCTTTGAGCTCAAGATGCTCTGCCACTGCTTTTCACTCATCAGCTTCATGTTGACCTGACTACACACCAATTCAGCGCTATCGAAATCTAGGCGGCTCCAAGGCTTACCTTGCTCCATATAGAACTGTTGTTGATGGTCTAGAAGGTAAGGAATCGCATATTGGCTACCCGCAACATTGGCTGTCACACGAATTTCGATTTCCAAATCGTTATCTGAATTCGCGTTACCGCTTGGTAGCGCCTGAATAGCTGCAGCACTCGTTACCGCTGCCGCTTGCTTAGCTGCCACAGGTTTCGGAGCAGGTTTTGGTTTTACAGGAGCCTTAGGCTTAACCATTTTTGGCTCTGCCGGTTTTGCAACGATAGGCTGTGATGAGGTTTTCGACTTATCGACCATTCGAATAAAAGCTTCGTTATAGCCAGACACCTTACGCACCTGAGCTAAGTCTTTTCTCGCATCAGAGAAGGTAGAATAAGGCCCGATTAAGCAACGATAGTCTCCGCCTTCAGGCTTCATCCAAACGTTGGTCGAGATTTTTTCATACAAAGGCTTTGCTCGGCTCAGTGACAGAGGCTTGTTCAGCAGGCCACATTGAACCCAAAACAGCTCGTTATCTGAATGACGTTTAGGCGCCTTGCTTCCCCACACACCCTTACCGATCGGACATGACTGCTCTAGCTGTGGTAATTGGTTGGTGCTTGCTTGAGTGGCATCACATAGAACCGACTCTGCATTCACTTGGCTCGATACCAAAAGAGATGCAGCGATAAGCCCCATACGATAATTTCTCGTCACAGCACGACATACAGCATTCATTGTCAATTTCATAACCACCACTTAAACCCTTACGGGTTAATTATTACCGAATCAATGTCGATAAAACATGAATTCCATTTTAAGTATTATTGACACTATCAATGGTACTAAGTTCCAGATCCATTAAGCAAAAAAAGAGCCGTAATTGCTTACGGCTCTTAATTTAGTGACTTTTTTATCTAAAAATCAATCAGAGCTATCACCCTTTATAAATTTTAGGGTTAAACACGTCACGTAACCAATCGCCTAATAGGTTAATAACTAGAACCAATGTTACCAAAAGCACACCTGGGAATGCTGTGATCCACCATGCTCCTGAGAAAATGTAGTTAAAACCTGTACTGATCAGAGCACCCAGTGACGGTTGGTCTACCGGAAGACCTAAACCTAGGAAAGAAAGTGCCGCTTCTGACATGATGGCATTTGCCACCTGTACCGTAGAGATAACCAAAATTGGAGATAAACAGTTAGGCAGAATATGACGGAACATGATGCGAGGCGCTCTAAAGCCCATCACACGTGCCGCTTCTACATACTCTTTCTTCTTCTCTGCCAATACCGATGCACGAATTGTACGAGCATACTGCGGCCATTCAGCAATACCGATGATCACCACCAGCATAACAACGGCATATTGCGCATAGAAGTCACTGCCAAAGCTAGCCTTAAAGATGGCCGAGACAATGATCGCAACCATCATGGTTGAGAACGAAAGCTGAACATCAGCGAAACGCATCAAGAAGCTATCAATACGGCCACCGAAATAACCCGCAGATAAGCCAATGATGATACCAAGCGTCAGTTGTAGGCCTACCGCTAAGAAACCAATGGTCAGTGATAAGCGCGAACCGTAAAGCATGGTAGATAAAATATCACGGCCTTGCTCATCCGTTCCGAGCAAGAAACGTTCTTCGCCGTCTTCCATCCATGATGGTGGCAGCTCTGAATCCATGATATCAATCGATGTCACGTCGTACGGGTCTGTTGGCGCTAGAATAGGTGCTGCTAGTGCCATCACTAAGAAGATTGAGAAAATGGCGAAACTCACCATTGCCACTTTGTCGCGTAAGAAGTAATACACAATGTCTGATTGCTTAAAACGTTCCCAGCGAGACGGCACTGTCGATGTCTGTTCCATGATTATGCTCCTTTCCCTGTGATGTTAACGGTTGGGTTGATAACACCGTAAAGCAAATCAACAATCGTGTTAGTCACTACGAAAATAAGACCAACAAAAATAACGTATGCGGTAATCAGCGGTGTATCTACACGGTTGATCGCTTCTAAAAATAAGAAACCTGTGCCAGGCCACTGGAAAACCGTTTCAGTAAGAATGGTGTATGCCACCATAGTACCAATCTGAACACCACCAACAGTAAGAACCGGTAGCATGGTGTTTTTCAATGCGTGTTGATAATAGATTTTGTTTAGCGCTAGGCCTTTCGCTTTACCAAACTTAATGTATTCAGAACTTAGAACTTCTAGCATTTCAGAACGAACTAGACGAATAAACAGAGGCAGCATGATAGATGCTAGAGCAATACTCGGCAGTACCAAGTGTGCAAGGCCATCGAGCGTTAAGAAGCCAGACTCCCAACCAAACCAGTTTGCCGTATCACCACGTCCAAATGACGGTAGCCAACCTAGCTCAATAGAGAACACATACATCAGCATGATTGCAGTTAAGAAAACAGGTACCGAGATGCCGATACTACTACCCGCCATGACCAATTTAGTGAAGAAACTTTTTGGGTGTATTGCAGAATAAACGCCTAATGGAATCGACAGACAAACAATAATCAGAGAAGCACCGAACACAAGTTCAAGCGTCGCGACCAATTTGTCTAAAATTACGTCCACAGCAGGGCGTTTAAAGAAATATGAAGTACCAAGATCACCTTGTAGGGCTGCGCCTATAAAGCGAGTATATTTTGTAACGAAGGGATCATTTAAGCCGAGTTCATCGCGTAGCGCTTGACGCTCCGCCTCTGAAACAGATTGACCGACTAACTCACGTAACGGGTCGCCCAGGTTATCCTGAATGGCAAACGCCACCAAACTGATCACAAACATCACTATCAGTGCCTGAAACAGGCGCTTGACCAGAAACGTAACCATTCCTTGCCCCTTATCTATCCATGACTGTCTAATCGAAATCCGCGACTAGACAACAAAAAATTCAGTCTTAAAAAAGGTATTTAGCCAGACTGAAGGAAGACCAAATACCGAAACTTAAATCTATATCTTAATAATATTGAGAGCCTGAAAGCTTCAGGCTCTCGATTCTAGCAAGCTAGATTATTTTACAACTAGGTCGCCGAAGTAAGGCATAACCATTGGGTTTACTACGTCTGCTGCACCTACGTTAGATTTCGCGCCCCACGCTTCACTTTGCCAGTGTAGAGGTACGAATACTGCGTCATTGTAAAGTGTTGCTTCAACGCCTTTCAGCATCTTAGAACGCTTAACAGGGTCAGTTTCAGTGTTAGAAGCTTCTACAATCGCATCCATTTCTGGGTTTGAGTAACCAGAACAGTTGTATTGACCACGGCCAGTCTCTTCGTTACGAGTCATCGTTAGGAACTCGTTGAAGTTAGCTGAATCTTCTGTATCTGAGTGCCAGCCGATCATCATCATGTCTGCTGAACATAGGTCAAACTCAGGCCAGTACTGTGCTTTAGGCATCGTCTTAAGATCAACTTTGATACCAATCTTAGACAGCATTGCCGCAGACGCTTGCGCTACTTTCGCATCGTTCACGTAACGGTTGTTAGGCGCTGCCATAGTTAGTGTAAAGCCATCTTCGTAGCCCGCTTCTTTCATCAGCTCTTTCGCTTTTTTCAGATCGTAACGAGGAACTAGATCTTCGTTGTGACCCGCGTAGCCTGTTGGGCTTTGCTGACCAGCAGCTGTCGCGAAACCTTTCATGATTTTCTTAACAATACCTTCATTGTTAATCGCATGAACGATTGCTTGACGAACGCGCACATCTTTCAGTGCTTCGTTGCTGTTTTGGTTCATTTGGAACGTAATGATACGAGTACCAGGTAGCGTTACTAGATCGATGTTCTTAGCGTTTTTAACACGCTTGTGATCATTTGGTGCTACTGGGTGAATCATATCCACGTCACCAGAAAGAAGTGCTGCTACACGCGTTGCATCTTCTTTGATTGGCACAAGTGTTAGCTTGTCTACGTTACCTTCAGTTTCTGTGTCCCAGTAATCGTTGAAACGCTCGAACGTTACTTTAACGCCTTGCTCACGTTGAGTTACGATGAATGGGCCAGTACCTGAAACGTTAGTCGAAGCGAACGAGTTACCGTGCTTAACTAGCTCAGATTTATCATTACCTTCCGCTGTTTGACCAGAGTAAAACTTGCTGTCCATTGGGAAGATGTAAGTTGCTGTTTGTAGTACTAGTGGGTAAGCCGCTTTTGATACTAGCTCAACTGTGTAGTCATCCACTTTTACCATTTTTTCGTATGGCGTGAAGATAGACTTAAAGTCTGGAGAAGCTTGTAGACGTTCAAAAGTCCACACAACATCATCAGCAGTCAGTTCGTTACCAGAGTGGAATTTCACACCTTTACGTAGGTTAAAACGGAAAGTCGTATCATCAACACGCTCCCAGCTAGATGCTAGGCGGCCTTCAAAATCCATCTCTTGAGTGAAACGTACTAGAGGGTCAAACACCATGTGAGACATTTGCAGTGTGCCACCAGACAGCTGCTCGTGCGGGTCAAGTGATACCGGGTCAGCTGCGTAGCCAACGGTAATATCTGCTGCTGCTGCACTAAAGCTTAGGCCAGCTGCCATTAAAGCTACTGCTAATTTGCTTTTCATGGTTTTCATTGCATAACTCCTTCATGCGGGAATCCAGATCCCTAGTTGTTGTATTTGCGTCTGTTTATTGTTTTTAGCAAGCCAAACTCCAGCCTGCTGATTTTTATATCGCGGCTTTTGCCACTGCTTTTTCTTCTCTTAAACCCGTAAATTCAGGCATTAAAGAAATTAGGTGTTTGCTGTATTCATGCTGAGGCGATTGGAACAACTGCTCTGTTGGCGCTACTTCCAATAGCTCTCCCATTTGCATCACACCAACACGATCACACATTTGACGAATAACCGGTAAATCGTGACTGATGAACAGCATGGTTAGGTTGAGCTCGTCTTGTAAGTCTTTTAATAGATTAAGAATCTGAGCCTGTACCGACACATCCAGCGCCGACGTAGGTTCATCACAAATCAGAAGACGTGGGCGAGTTGCCAAGGCGCGAGCGATAGAAATACGCTGACGTTGGCCACCTGAGAATTCGTGTGGGTATTTAACTCCAGCCATCTTGCCTAAACCAACGTGCTCTAGCAGGTCGTGAACGATCTGACGAGTTTCATTCTCGTTGCGCGTAAGCTTATGGAATCGGATAGGTTCAGCAATGATGTCGAAGATCTTCATTCGAGGATTCATTGATGTGTATGGGTTTTGGAACACCATCTGCATTTGGCGACGCATTGGGCGACGCTCTTTCTCAGACTTAAGCCCAGTAAGGTCAATACCTTCAAAGGTCACTTTGCCTGAGTTGGGTGCGTACAAGCCAGCAATCACACGAGCAATCGTTGATTTACCCGAACCAGATTCACCCACAAGACCAAAAGTTTCACCTTCGTGTACTTCAAAGCTCACATTGTTTGACGCCTGAACGTACTCACGACGACTCTCAAAGAAAGAATCCTTGGTGGTAAAGCGTAAGTTGACGTTTTCAACATTCAACAACGGGCCAGTGTAATCACGGTGATCTTGGCTTTGACCTAACCAGTGGTTTTTCACATCAAGTGGTTCCATCTCGTGCGCTTCTTCGATGTAGCTCACAAGAGGGAAACGATCGAGTTTACGATCTGAACGCGGAACCGCTGAGATAAGACTGTGCGTGTAAGGGTGTTCAGGAGTACCAAGGACTTTCGCCGTCGGGCCAAACTCAACTAAATCACCACGATACATAACCGCTACGCGATCGGTAACGTTAGATACGACACCCATGTCGTGCGTGACCAACATACAACCTACGTTCTTCTTAATACATAGGTCGCGAATTAAACCCAAAATCTGGTCTTGGATAGACACATCCAGTGCGGTTGTTGGTTCATCTGCGATGATTAAGTCAGGTTCACCTGCCAATGCGATCGCGATAACAACACGCTGACGCATACCGCCAGAGAATTGGTGTGGGTACTGCTTTAAACGGTTTTCTGGTTGCGGAATACCAACTTGGTTCATCAAGTCTAATGAGCGTTGGTAAGCTTCTTGATCCGAAACCTTCATGTTGGCATGAATCGTTTCTTTTAACTGCTGCTCTACTGTGAATAGAGGGTTAAGAGAAGTCATTGGGTCTTGGAAGATAAAACCAATCTTTGAGCCGCGAACAGAACGCATCTGTTCAGGAGATAAGCCAGAGACTTTTTCGCCATCCAAAAATACCTCGCCGCTAGCAATGCGACCAGGAGGGCTCAGTAGATCGATCACAGCATTGCCTACTGTTGATTTACCGGCACCAGACTCCCCTACAACGCCAACAATCTCACCACGTTCAATGTTGAACGAAAGCGATTTTACTGCTGCGTGAACTCCATGACGAGATGGGTATTCGATACGAAGATTTTTTACTTCTAAAAGTGACATTACCAGACCTCTACTGCTTTGGCAGCTCTCTGCCCTGTCTGCAAAATTGAATCCATTCTTACCAGAATATTGTTCTGATATTTTATACGGTTGACAATTTGGCAAATAATTCACAGAAAAGCAACAAAAATAGGATAAAAAGTCGACATTAAACGCTTAACAAGCAAAAGCACCACATAACTATTCACCCAGAGAGCATATAGTAATAAAAATCAACATTCTATTGTCGATAATAAATACTCACAAATCCCTTACTACCACTTACTTGTAGAGTTAAACCTATGGTTAAAAGCAGATCTCACTACCAGTCACTAAAAACAAATAATTATTCCAAAAAACAATTAACACTATAGAAACAAACGCTAATTTTTGTCATTTAAGCAAACAAAACAACCAGATAGAAGCATATTAACCATATATATTACCCCTAACATCATTTCAGCGAATACCAACCAGTGAAACGAGAGACTTACTAAAATGGAGACGATTTTGAGCGACTTGATGTAAAGAAAACTGTCAAATACAGGCCTTAGAGAACATATTCAGCGTCAAATTTCACTTTTCATAGAAATCTTTAGACTAAACCTATTAATTTGTCGAATGATTGGCGGTGAATTTTATATAAAATTAGATATCGATCAGCCCATTTAATAAAGCCGACATCTCTAGAAAGGCGCGATAATCTAGAAAAAAGGTAAGAGATCGCTTTATATAAAACGATGGATCTTGCGAAGGCTATATCAAACAAGACGTTGAAATATTTAGGGTATCAGTATTCAAAATCAAAAATAACTTCAACGACAGATGTCAAAAACCTCAACCTTTCGACTGAAACCTCTATTGTGGTAAATAAAGAGAGATTCGGCACGGAAGCGCTTCCTGTGGCCTGACGAACCGCCGAGCTGGCGATCCAGCCCACGATCTTCTGGCCCCAACTATCTAAAATTCCTGATGTAAAAAAGCCCCGTCATTTCTGACGCGGACGGCTAGTTGAGGCTTCTTAAGTGATAGGTGAAGAGACATTCTTTGAACATCAGGCGAACCCCACTTGGGTTCCAATCTAGTGATCTACAGATGAAAAAAAAGCTCATCATTTCTGATGAGCTTTCTTAAAGGTGATCGGTGAAGAAGGATTTGATGCGACTGGGCTTCCAGCCCCCGAATACACCATTATCTTTTCTCCAGATAGAAAGAAAGCTCATCAATTCTGATGAGCTTTCTTAAGGTGGTCGGTGAAGAGGGGTTTGATCGGACTGGCGATCCAGCCCACGACCCTCTGGTCTCAAATTATCTAAATTCCAGGCGTAAAAAAGCCCCGTCATTTCTGACGAGGCTTCTTAAGGTGGTCGGTGAAGAGGGATTCGAACCCCCGACCCTCTGGTCCCAAACCAGATGCGCTACCAAGCTGCGCTATTCACCGAGACGTTTCGTTTGATTTCTCAAACAGGGAACTTCAAAGAAGCTACCAAAATTAATGGGGTGGCTAACGAGATTCGAACTCGCGACCACCGGAATCACAATCCAGGGCTCTACCAACTGAGCTATAGCCACCACTAATTTTTTATATAACCGCTTAAAAGCGATTATTGAAATAGTGGTCGGTGAAGAGGGATTCGAACCCCCGACCCTCTGGTCCCAAACCAGATGCGCTACCAAGCTGCGCTATTCACCGACTAATTTTGTATCGACTCTTGGGAATAATGAATCAACACTGGAAGCCGAAGCTACCGATATTTTGTAAAGAAAGAATGGGGTGGCTAACGAGATTCGAACTCGCGACCACCGGAATCACAATCCAGGGCTCTACCAACTGAGCTATAGCCACCATTATTTCTTTTTTGCCAATTTCTCACTTACCGAAGTAAGAGACCGGATGGCGCGCCTGAAAGGATTCGAACCTTCGGCCTTTGGCTCCGGAGGCCAACGCTCTATCCAGCTGAGCTACAGGCGCATGCCCTGTCGGCGGAGTGGAATAATACGTATATCACCCAATGCCGTCTAGTACTTTTTTAACTTTTTTTTCTGTTTGGTCTCTTTTTCGACAGTTAATATGTGATAAACCCCTTATTTGAGTACTACAACCCGCCACAGCTTATAAGTTGTTGTTTATTGCAACAACTTATCGGGATATAATCACCCATTATTTACATTGGTTTAACAGTTGCTCTTTGCTGGTGAAGCCAAAACACCCTCCAACACTATAAATTGGTAAGCACGTACTTACCTTGGGAATGTAAAGTGAGTTTAATGGATATGTCTCGTCGAATTTTAAGCGTTGTCATCGCAGTTTTAACCTTTTCAACTGGCGCAATGGCTTCAGGCCTTAGCGAAGCAGAGCAAGATGCAATTGCTGAACGCATCAAACCAGTTGGTCAAGTTTACCTAGTCGGCAGCGAACCAGTAGCCGCAGAACCAACAGGCCCTCGTGATGGCGCAACAGTTTACGGTACCTTTTGTATCGCTTGTCACGCATCTGGCGTAAGTGGCGCCCCTAAAACAGGTGATGCTGGTGATTGGGGACCTCGTATAGCTCAAGGTCGCGATATCCTAGCTAACCACGCAATCAACGGCTTTAATGCAATGCCAGCGAAAGGTTCATGTATGGACTGTTCAGACGACGAAATCAAAGATGCTATCGAGCACATGATTGCTGGTCTGTAATTTACCGATCTGTAATTAAAAGTGCCAGATTCAAAAAAGGTGACCCTATGGTCACCTTTTTATTTGTCTCTATTTAATGCTTTCAGAACCAGACGCTACTTTTTGTTGAACATCGCACGAATATTAGCAATGTGTGCCTGTCCTTTTTCCATTCTTTCTTCAGCGGATTGTGGTTTCTTAACGCTTTCCCACTCAACATCATCATGCGGCAACTCGTCAAGGAAGCGGCTTTGTGTTGGCTTAATCAATTCACCGTACTGACGACGTTCACGACACTTAGTAAAGGTCAGCTCTTTTTGCGCTCGCGTAATCCCTACGTACATAAGACGACGCTCTTCTTCTACATTACCTTCATCAACACTGGTTTGGTGTGGCAAGATGCCCTCTTCAGCCCCCATCAAGAATACATACGGAAACTCTAGGCCTTTCGAAGCGTGCAATGTCATTAGTTGAACTTGGTCTGCATCGTCATTATCTTCCCCACGCTCCATCATGTCGCGCAAAGTTAAACGTTGAACAACCTCTCGTAGCGTCTTCTCTTCTTTATCATAATTATCACCTTCGAGGTCGGCCACAATCCAACTATAGAGATCAGAGACGTTCTTCATTCGCATCTCTGCGGCCTTCGGGCTTGGAGAGGTTTCGTAGAGCCAATCTTCGTAATTGATGTCACGAACCAAAGAGCGAACCGCCTCAACTGTATTACCACGTTCAGCATTATCTGAAATTCGAACAATCCAATCACCGAAGCGACGTAGGTTTTCTAAACCACGGCCCGTCAGCGTTTGCTCTAAACCCATTTCGAAGCTGGCTTCAAACAGACTTTTACCGCGCATGTTGGCGTAGCTGCCTAATTTTTCCAGCGTAACAGGGCCGATCTCACGACGCGGCGTATTCACAATACGCAGGAAGGCGTTGTCATCATCAGGGTTCACCAACACACGTAGGTAAGCCATGATGTCTTTAATCTCAGCTCTAGCAAAGAAAGAGGTACCACCAGAGATCTTGTAAGGCACACGGTTCTGCATCAAGGCTTTTTCAATCAAGCGCGATTGATGATTACCTCGGTAAAGTACTGCGTAATCTTTATATTCTGTGCGATTCAGAAACTTGTGGGCGATTATCTCGCCGGTAATACGCTCTGCTTCATGCTCTTCATTCTTAGCATTCAGTACCTTGAGCTTTTCACCGTCCGGGATCTCTGAGAACAGTGACTTTTCATAAACGTGTGGGTTGTTGGCGATCAAGATGTTCGCCGCACGTAATATTCGACTGGTTGAGCGATAGTTTTGCTCGAGTTTGATCAAGCGAAGATTCGGATAGTCCTCACCCAGCAACACCAAGTTTTGCGGCTTTGCACCACGCCATGAATAGATAGATTGGTCATCGTCACCTACTACCGTTAAGCGACCACGCTCTCCTACTAGTAAACGAACCAACTCATATTGACTGGTGTTGGTATCTTGGTACTCATCGACCAGTAAATAGCGAATGCGAGACTGCCAGCGGTCACGCACTTCTTGATTGGTTTTCAGTAACAATACCGGCATCGCAATCAGATCATCAAAATCGAGCGCGTTATAGGCCTTCATCTGTTTCTGATACATCTCAAAACAGAATGCAAACAACTGCTCTTGTTCACCTTGAGCTCTTGCTTTCGCCTGATCTGGCGTCAGCATGTCGTTCTTCCAATTTGAGATGGTACTCATCAAAGAACGCAGCAGATCCTTATCACCATCGATCTGTGTTTCGGTTAATTCTTTAAGTAGAGCTAACTGGTCTTGATCATCAAATAACGAGAATCCTGCTTTCAGACCCAGCGCTTTGTATTCTCGGCGAATGATAGTTAAACCCATGGTATGGAACGTTGAAACGATCAGACCTTTAGATTCACCTTTACCCAGAGTTTGACCCACACGCTCTTTCATCTCGCGTGCCGCTTTATTGGTAAAGGTTACCGCTGCAATATTACGAGCCTTGTAGCCACACTCTTGAACCAAGTAAGCAATCTTGTTGGTGATAACACGTGTTTTACCCGATCCAGCGCCCGCTAATACTAAGCAGGGGCCAGAAACATACTTCACGGCTTCATCTTGTCTTGGGTTCAGTCTCATTTGATTCTCAATTTGGTCTAGAGGGGCGAATTCAATTGCGCGCCTATAATAATGCTGCAACACCACGAATGCTACGTTCTCTTATACAAGATTTTTACGCTACTTGTGTAAAACTTTGTTGCACATGTGTATGGTTCTTGGGCTATAATGAATGAACGTTCATTCACTGGTGATGGAATAATGACAACTCATGCACCTCAGGATAAACGCCAACAAATACTTTCTGCCGCTGAAAAGCTCATTGCGGAGGTCGGCTTTCAAGGCCTTTCAATGCAAAAATTAGCCAAAGAGGCGGGAGTTGCTGCAGGCACTATCTACCGCTACTTCGATGATAAAGACCACTTGATAGATGATGTTCGAGTGCTCGTGACTCAACGAGTAGCAGATGCTGTTCAAGAAGGGGTTGATGATTCGGATCCAATTAAGCAACGCTACCGTACTATGTGGTTGAACATATGGAACTTAGCGGGAACGAACTTAGCCGCGATAAAAAATCGGGTTCAATATGACTCACTGCCCATCACAAATAGCCTAAACTTCAGGGAACTAGAACGTAAAATGTTTGCCCAAGTTGAGCTGCTATTTAATGAGGGTAAAGAGCAAGGACTGTTTAAACCACTTGATAATGAAGTATTAAGCGGCTTGAGCTTAGCGGCTAGCGTATCTCTAGCGCGAAAGCATTCTTTAGGATTTTACCAACTCGACGAGGCAGAACTAGAATCTGCAATAGAAGCCAGTTGGGATGCAATAATTAAACACTAGATCGGAGTTTTGACCATAATGAAAAAGTGGACTTTCTTCATGTTACTCATCGCTGTACTTCTTTTCGGCAGCGTTATTGGGTTCAACATGTTCAAACAACAAAAAATTGCTGAGTATATGGCCAACCGCCCTGAACCAGAGTTTCCAGTAACGGTTACTGAAGTTCAGCCGATCGACTGGGTTCCAGTAATTGAAGCTATCGGCTTCATCGAACCTAACCAAGGTGTCACGCTAGCAAATGAAACCAGCGGTGTTATTGACCAAATCTCCTTTGGTTCTGGTACTGATGTTAAAAATGACCAACTTCTTGTTCGCCTTGATTCTGGCGTAGAAAAGGCAAATCTAAAGAGTTCTGAAGCTCGCCTGCCTGCGGCAAAAGCAAAATACAAACGCTACCAAGGCCTGTATAAGAAAGGTTCTATTTCAAAAGAAGCATACGATGAAGCAGAAGCAAACTACTACTCTCTATCTGCTGATATTGAAAGCCTAAAAGCATCTATCGAACGCCGTGAAATTCGTGCTCCTTTCGATGGCAAGGTGGGTATTCGTAACGTGTACCTAGGTCAATACCTGCAATCAGGTACAGATATCGTTCGTTTAGAAGATACCAGCGTGATGCGCCTACGCTTTACTGTATCTCAAACAGATATCTCTCGTATCAATGTTGGTCAGGCTATCGACATCTTTGTTGATGCTTACCCGGAGAAACCGTTTGAAGGCTCTATCAGTGCCATTGAACCAGCGGTAAGTATCCAAAGTGGTCTTATTCAAGTTCAAGCGGATATTCCAAACAATGATGGCCAACTTCGTAGCGGCATGTTCGCTCGCGCTAACATCATTCTGCCTAAGCTAGAGAACCAAGTAACCTTGCCTCAAACAGCGATTACTTTCACTTTATATGGTGACAATGTTTACATCCTTACGGAAGAAGACGGCGTTCAACGTGTTGCTCAACATGTTGTAAAAGTAGGTGAGCGTACAGCTGAGATCGCACACATCCTTGAAGGCGTTAAAGCCGGTGATACAGTTGTAACTTCTGGCCAAGTACGTCTAAGTAACGGTGCCAAAGTTAAGGTTGTTGAAAGTGATGCAATCACTCCACCATCTGAAACACCTAAGCTGTAACTGGAGGCACAATGCGCTTTACTGATGTTTTTATTAAACGTCCAGTTCTAGCGGTATCCATCAGCTTTTTGATTGCTCTGCTTGGCTTACAAGCAATCTTCAAAATGCAGGTGCGTGAATACCCTGAAATGACGAATACCGTCGTAACCGTAACCACGAGTTACTACGGTGCAAGTGCCGATCTTATCCAAGGCTTTATCACCCAGCCCCTCGAACAGGCTGTGGCTCAAGCGGATAATATCGACTATATGACTTCTTCTTCTGTACTTGGTAGTTCTACGATTACCGTAAACATGAAGCTGAACACCGACCCGAATGCGGCGTTGTCAGACATACTGGCCAAGACAAACTCGGTACGGTCTCAGCTTCCTAAAGAAGCCGAAGATCCAACCGTAACTATGTCTACGGGTTCAACGACAGCGGTACTCTACATTGGCTTTACCAGTGACGAGTTGGTGTCGAGCCAAATTACTGATTATCTAGAGCGTGTAATCAACCCGCAGCTATTTACGGTAAATGGTGTATCCAAAGTTGACCTATATGGTGGTATGAAATACGCACTGCGCGTATGGCTAGACCCATCAAAAATGGCGGCGGTTAGCCTAACTGCATCTGATGTGATGACGGTACTGAACGCTAACAACTACCAATCAGCGACAGGTCAAGCGACCGGTGAGTTCGTGCTTTACAACGGCAGTGCAGATACTCAGGTATCAAACACTGAAGAATTAGAAAACCTAGTAGTGAAGAGCGGTGAAGGTGAGATCATTCGCCTATCCGACATCGCTAAGGTTTCGCTAGAGAAAAGCCACGACATTTACCGCGCAAGTGCTAATGGTCAAGAAGCGGTTGTTGCAGCTATTAACGCGGCACCAAGTGCTAACCCAATCAACATCGCTGCAGATGTACTTGAGCTTCTTCCTCAACTAGAGAAGAACCTACCAAGCAACATCTCTATGAATGTAATGTACGATTCAACCATTGCGATTAACGAATCAATTCAAGAGGTTATTAAGACCATCCTTGAAGCAGCATTAATCGTATTGATCGTAATTACCTTGTTCTTAGGTTCATTCCGAGCGGTACTGATCCCTATCGTGACTATTCCACTGTCTTTGATTGGTGTGGCAATGGTGATGCAGGCAATGGGCTTCTCTTGGAACCTGATGACACTACTGGCAATGGTACTCGCCATCGGCCTGGTAGTAGATGATGCAATCGTAGTACTAGAGAACGTCGACCGGCATATCAAGCTCGGGGAATCCCCTTTCCGAGCAGCAATTATCGGTACTCGTGAAATTGCGATCCCTGTTATTGCAATGACATTAACGCTAGGTGCGGTATACGCTCCAATCGCGATGATGGGTGGTATCACAGGCTCGCTATTTAAAGAGTTTGCGTTAACCCTAGCTGGTTCAGTTTTTGTTTCGGGTATCGTGGCACTAACGCTATCGCCAATGATGTGTTCAAAAATGCTAAAAGCTCACGCTGAGCCGAGCAAGTTTGAGCAGAAAGTTCACAGCGTGCTGGATGGCATGACTAACCGTTACGAGCGTATGCTTGGTGCGGTAATGCAACATCGTCCAGTATTTATTGGTTTTGCTATCATCGTATTTGCAAGTTTGCCGTTGTTGTTCAAGTTCATCCCTAGTGAGTTAGCACCTTCAGAAGATAAAGGTGTAATCATGTTGATGGGTACAGCACCGTCGAATGCGAACTTAGACTTCATGCAAAACACCATGAACGACGTAAACAAGATTCTGTCTGATCAGCCAGAAGTAGCTTACGCGCAAGTATTTACAGGTGTGCCTAATGCAAACCAAGCTTTTGGTATCGCATCTATGGTTCCATGGAGTGAGCGTGAAGCAAGCCAGTCTGAAGTAGCAAACCGCGTTGGTAATTTGGTGAAAGACGTTCCAGGAATGGCGGTAACTGCATTCCAAATGCCAGAACTACCAGGTGCCGGTTCAGGTCTTCCAATTCAGTTTGTTATTACAACGCCAAACAGTTTTGAAAGCTTGTTCCAAATCACCACAGACATTCTGGCTGATGTCTCTTCAAATCCACTGTTCGTGTATTCAGATCTCGACCTGAACTACGACTCGGCAACCATGAAGATCAACATTGACAAGGATAAAGCGGGCGCATACGGCGTGACCATGCAAGATATCGGTATCACACTCGGTACCATGATGTCAGATGGCTACGTAAACCGTATCGACTTGAATGGCCGTTCTTACGAGGTTATTCCTCAAGTTGAACGTAAATTCCGTTTGAACCCAGAGTCAATGAACAACTACTACGTACGTGCCGCTGATGGTAACGCCGTTCCTCTAGGCAGTTTGATTACGATTGATGTTGTGGCAGAGCCTCGCTCTCTTCCTCACTTCAACCAATTGAACTCGGCTACAATTGGTGCGGTACCGGCTCCAGGCGCTGCAATGGGTGATGCAATTGCGTGGTTTGAAGACACGGCAGCAAATAAGCTTCCAAGTGGCTACAACCATGACTACATGGGTGAAGCGCGCCAATACGTAACAGAAGGTAGCGCACTTTACGCGACCTTTGGTTTAGCGTTGGCTATCATCTTCTTGGTATTGGCGATTCAGTTTGAATCTCTAAAAGATCCACTGGTTATCATGGTATCTGTACCACTAGCGATTTGTGGTGCCCTAATAGCTCTGGCTTGGGGTGCGGCAACGATGAACATCTACTCGCAAGTTGGTTTGATCACCTTGGTCGGCCTGATTACCAAGCACGGTATCTTGATCTGTGAGGTAGCGAAAGAAGAACAGCTACACAATCACAAGACTCGTATTGAAGCGGTAATGGAAGCGGCGAAGGTTCGTCTTCGTCCAATCCTGATGACAACGGCTGCGATGATCGCGGGTCTAATCCCACTAATGTACGCAAGTGGTGCGGGTGCGGCTCAACGTTTCAGTATTGGTATCGTAATCGTTGCAGGTCTAGCGATTGGTACTATCTTCACGCTATTTGTACTGCCAGTGATTTACAGCTACTTGGCTGAAAAACACAAACCTCTGCCTGTATTTGTTGAAGACAAAGACCTAGAAAAGCTAGCTCGCGTCGATGAAGCAAAAGCAGCGCACAGAGAATTAGCTGATAATAAGTAATCACTAAGTCGTAATAACAATAAAAAGGCTACTTCGGTGGCCTTTTTTTGTACGCCATAGGCGACATCTCAAGTGTGATTAAATAGAATAGTGATAAATATTCAGGAGTTTTAATTGATATGTTTGATCCAAAAAAACTAGAGCAGATTGCTAAGCAGATCCACGATTCTATGCCTCAACCAGTAAAAGAGCTTGGTTCAGACGTAGATCAAAAAGTTCGTCAGGTTATCCAAGGCCAACTGAACAAGCTAGACGTTGTAAGCCGTGAAGAATTTGATGTTCAAACACAAGTACTACTGCGCACTCGCCAAAAGCTGACTGAAATGGAACAAAAGCTAACGGACTTAGAAGCAAAGATTGCCGACAAGTAAGCGTAAAGCAAGAAAACTGAAAGGGTTGGTGTGAAAGCACCAACCCTTTTGTATTTCTGAAGATCAATCAAGAACTAAAAGTCGACGAAGACTGATCAAACAATGTTCAAATGTTCATTTGATTGATTTTTAAGACTTTGTTACTAAAAGCAAAAAGGCTTGGTCAACGGCGACCAAGCCTTTTTATTAGATGTTGTGTTGCTTATTTATAACTCCAACCTGTAAGGAGTTAGTGATACTGCTTCGCTTTTTCTGCAAATTTATCAGTATCTAAGCGACTAATTAACCGCCTACAGCGATACGCTTCATGTCGCTCATGTAGCTACGTAGCTCTTCACCAATGTACTCTACAGGGTGGTTACGGATAGCTTCGTTTACTTCAATTAGCTTAGCGTTATCAACTTGGTTAGATGTTTCACCTAGACCGCGGCCGATTACGTCAGTTGCTACTGAAGGCATGAACTTCTCACGTAGTAACGGTGTTGCTACGTTAGCGAATAGGTAGTTACCGTACTCAGCTGTATCAGAGATTACAACGTTCATTTCGTAAAGACGCTTACGAGCAACTGTGTTTGCGATTAGTGGAAGCTCATGTAGAGACTCGTAGTAAGCAGACTCATCGATGATGCCAGATGCTGTCATAGCTTCGAATGCTAGCTCAACACCAGCACGAACCATAGCAACCATTAGGATACCGTTATCGAAGTACTCTTGCTCTGAGATTTCTACGTCAGAAGTTGGGTAGTTTTCGAATGCAGTTGCACCTGTCTCTTCACGCCAGCCTAGTAGGTTCACGTCATCGTTCGCCCAGTCAGCCATCATAGTGCTAGAGAAGTGGCCAGAGATGATGTCATCCATGTGCTTGTTGTAAAGCGGACGCATTAGATCTTTTAGCTCTTCAGAAAGCTCAAACGCTTTAACTTTAGCTGGGTTAGATAGACGGTCCATCATATGAGTTACGCCACCGAACTTAAGTGCTTCAGTGATCGTTTCCCAACCATATTGTAGAAGTTTACCTGCATAACCTGGTTCAATACCGTCAGCAATCATCTTCTCGTAAGATACGATAGAACCCGCTTGAAGCATGCCACAAAGAATAGTTTGCTCACCCATAAGGTCAGATTTAACTTCAGCTACGAAAGAAGACTCTAGGCAACCTGCACGGTGACCGCCAGTACCAGCAGCCCAAGCTTTAGCGATATCCCAACCTTCGCCTTTAGGGTCATTTTCTGGGTGAACAGCGATCAGTGTTGGTACACCGAAGCCACGCTTGTACTCTTCACGTACTTCAGAACCAGGACACTTAGGCGCAACCATAACAACCGTAAGGTCAGAACGTAATTGCATGCCTTCTTCAACAACGTTAAAGCCATGAGAATAACCAAGAGCAGCGCCTTGCTTCATTAGAGGCATTACTGTTTCAACAACGTTTGTATGTTGCTTGTCTGGAGTAAGGTTGATAACTAGATCTGCTTGAGGGATTAGCGTTTCGTAACTACCCACAACAAAGCCGTTTTCATCAGCGTTTTTGAATGATTGACGCTTTTCATCAATTGCCGCTTGGCGTAGAGCGTAAGATACGTCTAAGCCAGAATCACGCATGTTCAGACCTTGGTTTAGGCCTTGAGCACCACAACCAACAATTACGATTTTCTTACCTTCAAGATATTCAGCTTCTGTCGTGAATTCTTCACGATCCATGAAGCGGCAACGACCCAATTGGTCAAGTTGTTCACGAAGGTTTAATGTATTGAAATAGTTAGCCATTCTAGGGCACTCCTTTAAAAATAAGTCCGTAAGGTCGATATCTCTCTATCGAATGACTTCATACTAAAACAGACACTCCGTTGCTGAAAGTGATATATTCACAATTAGTTATTGCAATAAATGCAACATGGAAACGATCGCAAAACATGAACATAAAATCTCTACAATTATTTATACATTTATGTGATAGCAAAAGTTTCAGCAAAACCGCTGCTGCTATGCACGTCAGTCCTTCAGCACTTAGTCGTCAGGTACAAAAGCTTGAAGAAGAAACGGGGCAAGAATTGCTTATCAGAGATAACCGCAGTGTTGATCTCACTCCAGCAGGAAAGCACCTATTGCCAGTAGCATTAAGCATCGTTGGAGAGTGGCAGCAATACAATCTTCACCTGAAAGGTGGTGAGCAAGAACTTAAAGGTGAAATTCGCATATTTTGCTCGGTAACGGCTAGTTACAGCCACCTACCTGAGCTCATAACAGAATTCAGAGCTATTCATCCGTACATTGAATTTAAGCTCTCTACAGGCGATCCGGCTCAATCTATCGACAAAATTTTAAATGATGAAGCAGATATCGCTATCTCAGCGAAGCCAGACATTCTTCCCTCAAGATTAGAGTTCGAAACCATCAGCGATATACCACTGTCAGTCATCATCCCATCCGGTGTGAGTAGTTTTAGCCAGCAGCTGCAATCAGATAAACCAAACTGGAATGAAGTACCTTTTATCATCCCAGAAGCAGGTACTGCACGAGAACGTGCGAACGCGTGGTTCAAAAAGATGAAGATAAAGCCCAACATTTACGCTCAGGTATCAGGTCATGAAGCGATCGTAAGTATGGTTGCTCTTGGTTGTGGGGTTGGTATCGCGCCAGACGTTGTAATCAACAACAGCCCTGTGAGAGATAAAGTCGACCGCTTAAAAATAGAGCCCATCAATCCGTTTGAATTGGGAGTGTGCTGTAAGCGATCGCAGCTAGAAAATCCGTTAATTAGAGCATTTTGGCAGGTCGCTGAAGGTAAATACCTCCAAGACTAGTTATCTATAAGTGATAACAAGCCGGTGTGGAGTCACAGATAAAGAGCACGTTAGTGCTCTTTTTTGTTTTTCTAAACGACAAATATGAAAAAAGCCCGCTGATTTCTCAGCGGGCTTTTCAATGGTGGTGGAGGGATAGGGATTTGAACCCTAGAACCGCTATTAACGGTTGCCGGTTTTCAAGACCGGTGCTTTCGACCACTCAGCCATCCCTCCAACAAATTGTCATCAACAGATTAGTACACTGTAGATGTTGTTACATGCATACACAGGTAACGATATTTAAAGCCTGGCGATGTCCTACTCTCACATGGGGAAACCCCACACTACCATCGGCGCTATTGTGTTTCACTTCTGAGTTCGGCATGGAATCAGGTGGGTCCACAATGCTATGGTCGCCAAGCAAATTTTAAAATTCGGAAAGCTGTTTCTCTATTTAATAGAGCTATAAAAGTATTTCTCTTCAAACGCATTCAAGGTCTGGTACTTCTGAGTCCACAAAACCCCTTGGGTGTTGTATGGTTAAGCCTCACGGGCAATTAGTACAGGTTAGCTCAATGCCTCGCAGCACTTACACACCCTGCCTATCAACGTCGTAGTCTACGACAACCCTTTAGGACACTTATAGTGCCAGGGAAAACTCATCTCAAGGCTCGCTTCCCGCTTAGATGCTTTCAGCGGTTATCGATTCCGAACTTAGCTACCGGGCAATGCCATTGGCATGACAACCCGAACACCAGAGGTTCGTCCACTCCGGTCCTCTCGTACTAGGAGCAGCCCCTTTCAATTTTCCAACGCCCACGGCAGATAGGGACCGAACTGTCTCACGACGTTCTAAACCCAGCTCGCGTACCACTTTAAATGGCGAACAGCCATACCCTTGGGACCGACTTCAGCCCCAGGATGTGATGAGCCGACATCGAGGTGCCAAACACCGCCGTCGATATGAACTCTTGGGCGGTATCAGCCTGTTATCCCCGGAGTACCTTTTATCCGTTGAGCGATGGCCCTTCCATTCAGAACCACCGGATCACTATGACCTGCTTTCGCACCTGCTCGAATTGTCATTCTCGCAGTCAAGCGGGCTTATGCCATTGCACTAACCACACGATGTCCAACCGTGTTTAGCCCACCTTCGTGCTCCTCCGTTACTCTTTGGGAGGAGACCGCCCCAGTCAAACTACCCACCAGGCACTGTCCGTAATCCCGATTCAGGGACCAACGTTAGAACATCAAAACTACAAGGGTGGTATTTCAAGGACGACTCCATCACATCTAGCGACGCAATTTCATAGTCTCCCACCTATCCTACACATGTAGGTTCAATGTTCAGTGCCAAGCTGTAGTAAAGGTTCACGGGGTCTTTCCGTCTAGCCGCGGGTACACTGCATCTTCACAGCGATTTCAATTTCACTGAGTCTCGGGTGGAGACAGCGTGGCCATCATTACGCCATTCGTGCAGGTCGGAACTTACCCGACAAGGAATTTCGCTACCTTAGGACCGTTATAGTTACGGCCGCCGTTTACCGGGGCTTCGATCAAGAGCTTCGACCGAAGTCTAACCCCATCAATTAACCTTCCGGCACCGGGCAGGCGTCACACCGTATACGTCATCTTACGATTTTGCACAGTGCTGTGTTTTTAATAAACAGTTGCAGCCACCTGGTATCTGCGACTCTCGTCTGCTCCATCCGCAAGGGACTTCACTGATAAGAGCGTACCTTCTCCCGAAGTTACGGTACCATTTTGCCTAGTTCCTTCACCCGAGTTCTCTCAAGCGCCTTGGTATTCTCTACCCGACCACCTGTGTCGGTTTGGGGTACGATTCCTTACAATCTGAAGCTTAGAGGCTTTTCCTGGAAGCATGGCATCAATGACTTCACTACCGTAGTAGCTCGACATCGTATCTCAGCGTTAATGAAAGTCCGGATTTACCTAAACTTTCCGCCTACATACTTGAACCTGGACAACCGTCGCCAGGCCCACCTAGCCTTCTCCGTCCCCCCATCGCAATTGTAAGAAGTACGGGAATATTAACCCGTTTCCCATCGACTACGCCTTTCGGCCTCGCCTTAGGAGTCGACTTACCCTGCCCCGATTAACGTTGGACAGGAACCCTTGGTCTTCCGGCGAGGGAGTTTTTCACTCCCTTTATCGTTACTCATGTCAGCATTCGCACTTCTGATACCTCCAGCAGCCCTTACAGACCACCTTCAACGGCTTACAGAACGCTCCCCTACCCCACATACCCTAAGGTACGTAGCCGCAGCTTCGGTGTATAGCTTAGCCCCGTTACATCTTCCGCGCAGGCCGACTCGACCAGTGAGCTATTACGCTTTCTTTAAATGATGGCTGCTTCTAAGCCAACATCCTGGCTGTCTGAGCCTTCCCACATCGTTTCCCACTTAGCTATACTTTGGGACCTTAGCTGGCGGTCTGGGTTGTTTCCCTCTCCACGACGGACGTTAGCACCCGCCGTGTGTCTCCCGGATAGTACTTACTGGTATTCGGAGTTTGCAAAGGGTTGGTAAGTCGGGATGACCCCCTAGCCTTAACAGTGCTCTACCCCCAGTAGTATTCGTCCGAGGCGCTACCTAAATAGCTTTCGGGGAGAACCAGCTATCTCCAGGTTTGATTGGCCTTTCACCCCTAGCCACAAGTCATCCGCTAATTTTTCAACATTAGTCGGTTCGGTCCTCCAGTTGATGTTACTCAACCTTCAACCTGCCCATGGCTAGATCACCTGGTTTCGGGTCTAATCCTAGCAACTGTACGCCCAGTTAAGACTCGGTTTCCCTACGGCTCCCCTAAACGGTTAACCTTGCTACTAAAATTAAGTCGCTGACCCATTATACAAAAGGTACGCAGTCACACCACGAAGGTGCTCCTACTGCTTGTACGTACACGGTTTCAGGTTCTATTTCACTCCCCTCACAGGGGTTCTTTTCGCCTTTCCCTCACGGTACTGGTTCACTATCGGTCAGTCAGTAGTATTTAGCCTTGGAGGATGGTCCCCCCATATTCAGACAGGATATCACGTGTCCCGCCCTACTCGTTTTCACTGATTATGAGATGTCGACTACGGGGCTATCACCCTTTACTGCGGCACTTTCCAGAGCCTTCGTCTGTCTCATTAAAAGCTTAAGGGCTAATCCAATTTCGCTCGCCGCTACTTTCGGAATCTCGGTTGATTTCTCTTCCTCGGGGTACTTAGATGTTTCAGTTCCCCCGGTTTGCCTCCTGTTGCTATGTATTCACAACAGGATACTTGCTTATGCAAGTGGGTTTCCCCATTCAGGAATCCCAGACTCAAAAGGTTATTACTACCTAATCTGGGCTTATCGCAAGTTATTACGCCTTTCATCGCCTCTGACTGCCAAGGCATCCACCGTGTACGCTTAGTCACTTAACCATACAACCCGAAAGGGTTTCTATTTGCTTTCACTTTAAAAAGTGAAGACAAATAAGCGTATGGCAACTAACCAAGGTTTTTGGTTGTCATCAAGAAGGGTTAATTCTTGATGACTGTTTGCCGGACTCAATTGTGAATCAAATTTATTTGATTCGAATACAAGACACTTGAATGTGTTTGTTGTGTTTATCTAATGAAAGATAAACATTGAGAACTTTTAAATTTGATTGAATTACTCGTAAGTAATCAATCAGTCAGCTTTCCAAATTGTTAAAGAGCAAGAGTTTTAAGTGTTAAACTTTCAAACCCATTTTTAAAGACTCTCTTACGAGAATGCTTAAAGATGGTGGGCGATACCGGGCTCGAACCAGTGACCCCCTGCTTGTAAGGCAGGTGCTCTCCCAACTGAGCTAATCGCCCATAAAAGTTTTAATTCCTTATGGAAGGAATGGTGGAGCTATGCGGGATCGAACCGCAGACCTCCTGCGTGCAAGGCAGGCGCTCTCCCAGCTGAGCTATAGCCCCATATTTTTATTTCCTTGGGAGGAAATGGTGGGTCGTGCAGGATTCGAACCTGCGACCAATTGATTAAAAGTCAACTGCTCTACCAACTGAGCTAACGACCCAATGGTATCCCGTAGGGGAGTCGAACCCCTGTTACCGCCGTGAAAGGGCGGTGTCCTAGGCCTCTAGACGAACGGGACACTGCTAGTTTATCTCCACTTTAAAAGTAGAAACAAACTTCGAAGAACCTTGGGAGTTCTTCTTCTCTTTGCTTTTCTAAACCTAATCAATCTGTGTGGACACTCATCGTGGTATCTTCGTATAAGGAGGTGATCCAGCCCCAGGTTCCCCTAGGGCTACCTTGTTACGACTTCACCCCAGTCATGAACCACAAAGTGGTGAGCGTCCTCCCCGAAAGGTTAAACTACCCACTTCTTTTGCAGCCCACTCCCATGGTGTGACGGGCGGTGTGTACAAGGCCCGGGAACGTATTCACCGTGACATTCTGATTCACGATTACTAGCGATTCCGACTTCATGGAGTCGAGTTGCAGACTCCAATCCGGACTACGACGCACTTTTTGGGATTCGCTCACTATCGCTAGCTTGCTGCCCTCTGTATGCGCCATTGTAGCACGTGTGTAGCCCTACTCGTAAGGGCCATGATGACTTGACGTCGTCCCCACCTTCCTCCGGTTTATCACCGGCAGTCTCCCTGGAGTTCCCGACATTACTCGCTGGCAAACAAGGATAAGGGTTGCGCTCGTTGCGGGACTTAACCCAACATTTCACAACACGAGCTGACGACAGCCATGCAGCACCTGTCTCAGAGCTCCCGAAGGCACACCTGCGTCTCCGCTGGCTTCTCTGGATGTCAAGAGTAGGTAAGGTTCTTCGCGTTGCATCGAATTAAACCACATGCTCCACCGCTTGTGCGGGCCCCCGTCAATTCATTTGAGTTTTAATCTTGCGACCGTACTCCCCAGGCGGTCTACTTAACGCGTTAGCTCCGAAAGCCACGGCTCAAGGCCACAACCTCCAAGTAGACATCGTTTACGGCGTGGACTACCAGGGTATCTAATCCTGTTTGCTCCCCACGCTTTCGCATCTGAGTGTCAGTGTCTGTCCAGGGGGCCGCCTTCGCCACTGGTATTCCTTCAGATCTCTACGCATTTCACCGCTACACCTGAAATTCTACCCCCCTCTACAGCACTCTAGTTCACCAGTTTCAAATGCAGTTCCGAGGTTGAGCCCCGGGCTTTCACATCTGACTTAATGAACCACCTGCATGCGCTTTACGCCCAGTAATTCCGATTAACGCTCGCACCCTCCGTATTACCGCGGCTGCTGGCACGGAGTTAGCCGGTGCTTCTTCTGTTGCTAACGTCAAGATATGCAGCTATTAACTACACACCCTTCCTCACAACTGAAAGTACTTTACAACCCGAAGGCCTTCTTCATACACGCGGCATGGCTGCATCAGGCTTTCGCCCATTGTGCAATATTCCCCACTGCTGCCTCCCGTAGGAGTCTGGACCGTGTCTCAGTTCCAGTGTGGCTGATCATCCTCTCAGACCAGCTAGGGATCGTCGCCTTGGTGAGCCATTACCTCACCAACTAGCTAATCCCACCTAGGCATATCTTGACGCGAGAGGCCCGAAGGTCCCCCTCTTTGGCCCGTAGGCATTATGCGGTATTAGCCATCGTTTCCAATGGTTATCCCCCACATCAAGGCAATTTCCTAGGCATTACTCACCCGTCCGCCGCTCGACGCCCATTAACGCACCCGAAGGATTGTTAGTGTCGTTTCCGCTCGACTTGCATGTGTTAGGCCTGCCGCCAGCGTTCAATCTGAGCCATGATCAAACTCTTCAATTTAAGATTTTGTGACTCAACGAATACTGACTTCAAAACTAATATTCATGTAAACATGAACATGTAATTCTAAAGCTATTACCATTCCAACAGAATGGTAATGAATTGACTGTGCCAAAATTAAGTAAACTTAACTTTGTATTGGTCACTCAGTTCATTGAAATCAAGTTTGTTACCGAAGTAACTGTTACTACCTAAGTAATAACGTTTTGATATTCATCAACGAGTGCCCACACAGATTGATAGGTTTAAATTGTTAAAGAGCTTTCCTTTTTGAGCTTCGCTCAAATCGGACGGCCATTTTAGCGATTTAAGTTTTAGTGTCAACCACTATTTTCAAAACTTTTTTCAAGCGCTTAGCTTGGCTAATTTGGCTTGTTGATTCGTTTTGGTTTCCTAAGAAGCCTTCCCGTTTCAACGAGGTCGCATTATAGAGATTTCGATCACACTGGCAAGCCCTTTTTGAAGTTTTTCTTACTTTTTTGATTGTTCGAGCGTTTTTTGTTCAAAACACCTCATTATCACTAGTACTCCCCTTAATTAAGGGCTTAAGGTACCTATATAAAGGAGGACTTATGAGTTCAATACGCAGTTATAAAGGAATATCTCCTCAGATTGGACAAGGTGTCTATGTAGATACAAGTTCGGTACTGGTTGGTGATATCAAAATTGGTAACGACTCTAGCGTGTGGCCTTTGGTTGCAGCTCGAGGAGATGTGAACCACATTCATATTGGAGATAGAACGAATATACAAGACGGCAGCATTTTGCACGTCACCCATAGGAATGTTGAAAACCCTGAGGGTTATCCTCTATTAATAGGTAATGATGTCACTATCGGACATAAAGTAATGCTACATGGCTGCACCATTGAAGATCGCGTACTTGTTGGTATGGGAGCTATCGTGCTCGATGGCGTGGTTATTAAAGAAGATGTGATGATTGGTGCTGGTAGCTTGGTTCCGCCTAATAAGGTACTTGAAAGCGGTTATCTCTATGTAGGAAGCCCAGTAAAACAAGCACGCCCATTAAATGATAAAGAGCGTGCCTTTTTACAGAAGTCAGCTGACAACTATGTTCAGAATAAAAACGACTATCTAGACTCTGTGTTGCCAGTCTAAAGCACTTTGATCTGAATCCGATTAGAGGAGTCATACTCCTCTTCTTCTATTAACTCTTCAGCTAGCTCTTCAATATCAAAACGTAACTCTGAAAAGATAACTAAAGCTTGATCGCCTTCTTCTATATCTTTGCCTGCCAATCGAGACAACTCTTCAATAGACATAACACACTCAATCAGTGCGCCCGACTGCTGTGCTGGGAAGGTGATTGATTGATTCTCTTCATCCCAATCTTGGATATCAGGAAATAGAATTGATTGATTCATTTTTTATAAATACCTTGTTACATCTCTAGGTTTTTGCGTAATTCTCTTAAAATCTGTTTTGTTCCTGGGCGAAGACCACGCCACAGCATAAAGCTCTCAGCAGCCTGCCCTACCAACATACCCAAACCATCATAAGCAGCGTGAACACCGTTATCTAATGCCCATTGATTAAATACTGTGGTTCCAGATCCGTAAACCATGTCATAAACAGCACTATTCGAATTGAAGATAATCTCAGAAACTTCAGGAAGCTGACCACTTAGACCAGACGAGGTCGAGTTAATGATGACATCAAACCCTTCATTAACATCGCTTAACCCCATTCCTTTGATGTTTCCATGTGAAGAAAACATCTCAGCCAGAAGTTGAGCCTTTGAACTGGTTCGATTAGCGACTACCAACTGTTGTGGCTTTTGGTCGAGAAGAGGTTGAATCACTCCTCGAGCCGCACCACCAGCGCCAAGCAGAAGAACGCGAGCCCCTTCTAGCATAACTTGATGTTGAAGCAGGTCTTGAACTAAACCCTCACCGTCGGTGTTATCACCAATGATCTCTCCATCGTCGAGCTTCTTAAGTGTATTTACAGCACCTGCTAGTTCAGCTCTTTCAGTCAGGCGATTAGCGAACTGATAAGCATCTTCTTTAAATGGCGCTGTGACATTACACCCTCTACCACCTTCACTAAAAAAAGCTTGAGCAGTAGTGATGAATTCACCTTGTTCTGGCTGGAGTGCTGTATAGGTAAGTTGTTGGCTGGTTTGGCGAGCAAATAATGTGTGAATGAATGGCGATTTGCTTTGCCCAATAGGGTTACCGAAAACGGCATAACGATCTACTTGCTGTGTCATATCCTTACCTAACAGAAATAAAAAAAGGTCATCTATATAGATGACCCTATCACTATCCCTATAAGGAAGGAAGAACTACCAAACTCGAGGCTTTAGGTAGTCGCTATAAAGCAGAGCTTCTGGTGAACCCGCTTGTGGTTCATAGCGATATTCCCAACGAGCCAACGGCGGCATCGACATCAATATAGACTCTGTGCGACCACCGCTTTGCAGGCCAAATAAGGTGCCACGGTCATACACTAAGTTAAATTCAACATAGCGACCACGACGATAAAGTTGGAAATCACGCTCGCGCTCACCATAAGGCGTCTGTTTGCGTCGTTCTACAATTGGTAAGTATGCGGCTGCAAAACCTTCACCGACCGCCTGCATATAAGCGAAGCTCTTTTCAAAGCCCCAGTCGTTTAAGTCATCAAAGAACAGACCGCCAACACCACGTGTTTCATCACGGTGAGGTAGATAGAAGTACTTATCACACCACTCTTTATGTTCTTGGTAAACGTCATCACCAAATGGTGCACACAGGTCTTTAGCAGTTTGATGCCAAGATTGGCAATCTTCATCGACAGGATAGAATGGCGTTAAATCAAAACCACCACCGAACCACCAGATAGGATCTTCCCCTTCCTTTTCGGCAATAAAGAATCGTACGTTCGCGTGTGAGGTTGGGATGTATGGGTTTTTAGGGTGGATAACTAATGAAACCCCCATCGCTTCAAACTTACGTCCGGCTAATTCAGGACGGTGAGCGGTTGCAGAGGCAGGCATAGCCTTACCAGCGACATGAGAAAAGTTAACACCGCCTTGCTCAAATACCGCACCATTGGTCATCACGCGAGTTCGACCACCGCCACCAAGGCGCTCGCCAGGTTCACGTTGCCATGCATCTTCTTCAAACAGTGCTGTACCATCAGCTTGCTCAAGCTGCTGGCAAATCGAATCTTGTAGGCTCAGTAAAAACTGCTTTACTGCTTCTTTATCAATTGCTGACATCTTACTTCCTTTGCAGGGTTTAACCCTGTCTTAATATTTTCGACGTTTTTGCATCTCTAATTTCGCTTGGCTTCTCACGGCCACCCGTTTGACCTTCTAGAATCGCAACTAAGTGCTGACCCAGTTGCTGTTGAACTTCTTCAGTCGTCATACAAGGCGGCTCGCCAGTCAAGTTGGCACTGGTAGAGGTTAACGGCTTACCGAATTCATTACACATTCTTTGAACCAAAGGGTGATCCGTCACTCGTACCGCGATGGAATCAAATTGGCCGCTGACCCAGTCAGTCACTTTGCTGCTGGTTGGCATTATCCAAGTCACAGGTCCCGGCCATGTTGCTTTTACGGTCGCTAACTGCGCTTCCGTCAACTGGCTTTCATCAATATAGGGCAGCAACTGCTCGTAACTCGCTGCAATTAGGATCAACCCTTTCTCCATCGGCCGCTGTTTTAAATCGAGCAATTTCTTAATGGCTTGTGGATTATCGGGATCACAACCGACCCCAAAAACGCCTTCAGTCGGGTAAGCAATGACTTCACCTTGTTGTAATGCCTGCAAAGTATGTTGAAAGTTATCCAAGGGTTGCCTCATTAATTCTGTTATCGAACTCGCTAAGTGTACAAATTATCATTCACTGTGACTAAAGCTATTTGTTTATAAAATGTATCTATTAACAACTTAGACTGACGCAAACGTTTTCCTTAAGCAATTTTACCCGTATAATGCGCGCAAAATATCTAATCACTAATTAAATCGTACCTGAAGGAGTTTGAGATGACTGTCGGTATTATCATGGGTTCTAAATCTGATTGGCCAACAATGAAGCTAGCTGCAGAAATGTTGGATCAGTTTGGCGTGGCGTACGAAACAAAAGTGGTTTCTGCTCACCGCACACCTCAGTTGCTTGCAGATTACGCAACCAGTGCGAAAGAGCGCGGTATTAAAGTGATTATTGCTGGTGCTGGCGGTGCAGCGCATCTTCCGGGCATGGCTGCAGCTTTCACAAGCGTACCTGTTTTAGGTGTTCCTGTTCAGTCTAAAGCACTCAAGGGCATGGATTCTCTGCTTTCTATCGTACAGATGCCAAAAGGCATTGCGGTAGGTACTTTGGCTATCGGTGAAGCTGGCGCTGCCAATGCTGGTATCCTAGCAGCCCAAATCATTGGTACTCACAATGAAGAAGTGATGGCAAAAGTAGAAGCGTTCCGCTCTGAGCAAACAGAAACGGTTCTGGCTAATCCAAACCCTGCAGAGGACTAATTCCCATGCATGTTCTTGTGTTAGGCGCGGGCCAACTTGCTCGCATGATGTCCCTAGCTGGGGCGCCGCTGAATATTGAAATTTCTGCTTTTGATGTTGGCAGCAAAAATATTGTTCACCCATTAACGCAAGCGATTCTAGGCAGCGGCTTAGACAATGCGATTGAGCGTGCGGACGTCATTACTGCTGAATTCGAGCATATCCCTCATGATGTACTTGAGGTGTGTGAGCGCAGCGGTAAGTTCTTACCGACAACAGAAGCAATCAAAGCTGGCGGTGACCGTCGCCTTGAAAAAGCCCTGTTAGACGAAGCAAGCGTGAAAAATGCTAAGTACTACGTGATTAACTCTCGCGAAGACTTTGACGCTGCGATCGCTCACGTTGGCTTACCAATGGTATTGAAGAGCACACTTGGTGGCTACGATGGCAAAGGTCAATGGCGCTTAAAGACATTAGATAATGTTGATGCGACTTGGGCAGAAATGGCTGAGTGCATTACCGCGACCGACAACCAAGCTATTGTGGCTGAAGAATTCGTTCCGTTTGACCGCGAAGTATCACTTGTCGGTGCTCGTGGCGCCAATGGCGAGATCCAAGTGTACCCACTGGCTGAAAATGTTCACACCGACGGCGTGTTGAGCTTATCGACAGCGATTGATGACATTGAACTGCAAGAGCAAGCGAAAACCATGTTCACTGCCATTGCTGAACGCTTAGATTACGTTGGCGTACTCGCGCTAGAGTTCTTTGATGTTCAAGGTTCACTGCTGGTGAATGAGATTGCACCACGTGTTCATAACTCTGGCCACTGGACACAACAAGGCGCTGAAACTTGTCAGTTTGAGAACCATCTACGTGCCGTATGTGGGATGCCATTAGGCAGCACTAAGCTGATTCGTCCAACCGCAATGATCAACATCCTTGGTGAAGATACCCTACCTGAAGCAATTCTTGCTCAAGGTGGTTGTCATGTTCATTGGTATGGTAAAGAGAAGCGTGCAGGTCGTAAGATGGGCCACATTAACGTGAGCGCTGACTACAACGCAGAGCTGCAAAGAGCGTTGTGCTCATTGGCTGATATTCTTGATAAGCAAGCCTACCCTGCTGTGCATGAGTTTGCTGAGCAGATGAAGTAAGCCTACATTGGTTTATTGATATAAAAAGTTTATTGGATATAGAAACGGCGCTCATTGGGCGCCGTTTTTTTCTGATCATTCACTTACTGTAATTAGCATTACTACTGAGATTGAATGTGATGACACTTGCGATCAGCGCATTGCTTCTTGGTACCACTGGCTATTTTCTTCTCAAGTAACAACGGGAACTGACACTGTTCACAACGACCTATAACAGGTGGCTGATTAACGGCGAACTTACACTTAGGGTAGTTATCGCACGCATAGAAGGTTTTGCCATAGCGAGATTTACGCTCAACCAAATGGCCTCTGCCACACTCAGGACAAGCAACAAGTGGCTGCTCTTCAGGTTGTTCTTTTGGTTGGTCCAAAGATTCGATGTGATTACACGTTGGGTAGCTGCTACAACCAATGAACATACCAAAGCGACCTTGCCTTAATACCAATTCGTTTTGGCATTTAGGACACGGTACACCCAGCTCTTTCACTACGTGGCCATCGTTCTGATGCAGAGGCTTGATGTAATCACAGCTAGGATACTGCTTACAGCCTAAAAATGGGCCGTGCTTACCATGGCGAAGCTGAAGCTCTCCACCACAATGTGGACATGGTTCATGCTCTAATGCATGTTCATGTGCTGAAAAAAGCTGATTATCAATCTTACTACTCATGACAAGCCTGTATTAATGCAAGATACCTTGCTCTTTGGTGTACAACAGCTCTTCCATTTGCGTGTAAGCACTTTCATTACCCGGCACATTAAATAGCACCATTAAGATAATCCATTTCAGATCATCCAATTCAAATTCGCTCGTCTCAAGCCCCATCACACGATCAATCACCATTTCACGAATCTCTGTCGTGAGTACGTTGATCTGTTCAAGGAACAATAAGAAACCTCGGCACTCCATATTAATACGTGAAATCTCTCGACTGGTATAAATACGCATCGAGGTATTGGAACACATAGTAATCGCCGCTTGATTCTCAGTATCTTGCAATGCCGCAAGATCTTCTAACCAATGGAGGGCCTTATAAATATCATCTTGGTGAAACCCTGCTCGAAGAAGCTCATCTTCCAGCTCATCTTGATCCACCTGCAATTCAGAATCGCTATGGATGTAGGTTTCAAACAAGTACATCAGTATGTCCATCATCATAGCTTAGCCTCTCCCCTTTCGAATATAGCCACCGGAAACTGCAACAACATGCCCTGAGAGCTCAAGCTCTAAAAGCTGCATCATGACCTCATGCACAGGTATATGGGTTCTCTGTGCCAAAATATCAACGGGTGTCGCCTCTAACCCTACGTTAGCTAACAGCTGTGGAAATGGCAATTGTTCATTTTCCCCCATACTGGGCGTAGGTTCGAACAAGCTGGGTTGCTGATCGATAGACCAGTCTAACAGACTCTTTATTTCAATCAGAACATCTTGTGCACTCTGTACCAAGCATGCTCCAGCTTTGATTAAGCTATTACCGCCACGGCTGGTTGGGTTATGAATAGAGCCAGGAAGCGCAAACACCTCTCGGCCTTGCTCCATGGCATAGCGAGCTGTAATCAAAGAACCACTCTTCTCAGCCGCTTCAACCACCAAGGTTCCGAGCGATAACCCACTTATAATACGGTTACGGCGAGGGAAATGTTCAGGTCGTGGTTTGGCACTTGGGCGAAACTCTGAAATCAACGCACCATTTTCACAGATCCTATCGGCTAAATTTCTGTGTCGCGCAGGATAAATGGAATCCAATCCAGAACCCAATACAGCAAAAGTTTCCCCTCCTTTATCTAGAGCACCATCATGAGCATAGCCATCGATACCGAGTGCTAAGCCACTGGTGACAATCAAACCGTTTTGGACGAACTCTTTGGCGAAGGACTTCGCGGTTTGCAACCCTTCGAGACTGGCATTGCGACTGCCGACCATAGCGATTTGAGGCTCAATCAGTTTTTCAACGTGACCTTTAACGAAAAGCACGCTTGGCGCGGAGGCGGTCTCATTCAGCAGTTTGGGATAATGCGAGCAATTCGGGGTAATGATGTGATGGTTGGGTTGTCTTGCTTGCCACTCTAGGCAAGCCTCCACTTCTCTCGGGGCTTGCTCTCTTAGATAGGCAATTTGCTTGGCAGACAAACCAAGCGCTTGCAGTTGCTGACTTGAGTAACCAACAATATTCAAAGGAGAATCAATACTCAGCAGTCGAGAAAGGCGCTTGCCACCCAATTGCGGAACAAAACTTAGAGTTAACCAAACACTCAGTTGTTGCTCATTCACTCGGTGCCCTTAGCTTCTTCCTTCAAAGCCAGATCCAAAGGTGATACCGCCAGAATATCATTACTAACCGGTTTTGAGCTCTGAGTGATCAAGGCCAAGCTAAAATACTCATAAGGACGAATGACCATCAAGCTACCGAGTGAGGTACTTGGCAACTGCACCTTATCGCTCGCCGCTGACTCTTTATAGCTATATTCACCCTGCTTACCAAAAACCACCGCTCCGCTTTCACTAAGCGTAAACATCGAGCCTTGACGAAGATTGTCCTGTGAGCCTTTATTGATAACGACCACCTGATTCTTTGCACTGTATTGGCTGCCATCTAATGAACCCAAGATATTAGCAAACTGCCCCGCAGCACTAGGCGCTGGATAAAATGTGGTTGAGAGCTTCACCTGATCAACGCCAAGTTCTGGTAACACGAGGTCGTTGAGCAGTACCTCTTGTAGCTGAGTCTCTATTTGCAAACTACTGAACTCAGCATCCACCTCTTTCAAGCGCGCTGTGGCGACTAAACGCAAAGAGGTCATACTCGCTTGAGGTTGTTGTCGGTGGTAGGTTTCAACGGCGCGGTAGATACCCCACTTTTGATGTTGTTGGTTGCCCGAGATAAACAACCGGTCTTCACCCGATAAAAATCTCTTTCCATCACTCGTCCCTAACACTCGTTGAGCCGATTGAATATCTTGCTGCTCAACCAAGCGGTCAGATTGTAGATACGGTAGAACAAGCCCCTCATTCACGGTAGGTACTGCTTTCTTCTCAGAGATGCGAATCTTAGGGCTAAGCTTGATAACGGGTTTGAGGCTCAATACAGGCTCGCCATTAATCCAAACCAAAGATAATTTATCTCCAGGGTAAATAAGGTGAGGGTTTTCTATTTCAGGGTTTACCTGCCATAACCTTGGCCACAACCATGGGCTATCGAGGTACATCGTAGATATATCCCATAAGGTATCACCCTTAACCACCACATACGTTTCGGGTGCACCCAGCTTAACGGTTAAAGGTTGCTCATTATTTTTTGCTGTGGCGACGAACGAAATCGAGGCACAAATAAGAGATAAAGTGGAAAAAAAATGACGCATGACCTAGGTTCCTTGGTCTGAATATATGACATCTGATTAGAGAATTAACTTCAGGATGCTGTCATTTGACCTCTAAAATGTCTAGAATTGAGCCAACAAGGTTTAAGCTGTTTCGGCACAGTTCAATATTTCGAGTGTATATGTCTGTATTACAAGTATTAACATTACCAGATGATCGTCTACGTACCGTGGCGAAACCGGTAAAAGAAGTTACCCCAGAGATTCAAAAGTTCGTTGATGACATGATTGAAACCATGTACGACGAAGAAGGTATCGGCCTTGCTGCAACGCAAGTAGATTTCCACCAGCGCATCGTTGTTATCGATATTTCAGAAACACGTGACGAGCCTATGGTTCTGATCAACCCTGAAATTACCGACAAACGTGGCGAAGATGGTATCGAAGAAGGCTGTCTATCTGTACCAGGCGCTCGAGCTCTAGTCCCTCGCGCTGCAGAAGTAACGGTTAAAGCATTAGACCGTGAAGGCAACGAATTCACATTCGACGCTGACGACCTTCTGGCTATCTGTGTTCAGCACGAACTTGACCACCTAGAAGGCAAGTTGTTTGTTGATTACCTATCGCCACTAAAGCGCAAACGTATTCAAGATAAGCTAGCGAAGATTAAACGTTTCAACGAGAAACAAGGTTAATAACCGCTGCTATTACTAAATTAAGAAGGAAGTCTACCTTGAGTCAATCTTTAAGAATTGTCTTCGCAGGTACTCCGGATTTCGCCGCCCGTCATTTGGCGGCGTTGTTGTCTTCGGAGCATGAAGTTATTGCTGTTTACACACAGCCAGATCGTCCAGCAGGCCGCGGTAAAAAACTGACTGCGAGCCCAGTAAAAAACATCGCACTTGAAAACAATATTCCGGTTTACCAACCAGAAAACTTCAAGTCAGATGAAGCTAAGCAAGAGCTAGCAGATTTGAATGCTGACATCATGGTTGTTGTCGCTTACGGCTTGCTTCTTCCACAAGCTGTATTAGATACGCCTCGCTTGGGTTGTATCAACGTGCATGGTTCTATCCTACCGCGCTGGCGTGGTGCTGCTCCGATCCAACGCTCTATCTGGGCGGGCGATAAAGAGACAGGCGTAACGATCATGCAGATGGATATCGGCCTAGATACCGGTGATATGTTAAGTATCGCGACGCTACCAATCGAAGCAACAGACACCAGCGCGTCAATGTACGAGAAGTTGGCAGGCCTTGGTCCTGATGCGCTTGTTGAGTGTTTAGCTGACATCGCTTCTGGTAAAGCCGTTGCTGAGAAGCAAGACGACGAACTTGCTAACTACGCGAAGAAGCTGAGCAAAGAAGAAGCGAAGATTGACTGGAATGACAGTGCAGAACACATCGAACGTTGTGTGCGCGCTTTCAACCCATGGCCAATGAGTCACTTTGCGATTACTGATAGCAGCTCTAATGATGAAAAAAGCATTAAAGTTTGGCAGACACGTGTTGATCAAGAATCAACATCTGCGCCAGCTGGCTCAATCATCAAAGCAGATAAAACGGGTATCTATGTTGCGACTGGCGACAAAGTACTGGTTTTGGAGCAACTGCAAGTTCCAGGCAAAAAAGCCATGTCAGTTCAAGACATATTGAACTCACGTGCAAGCTGGTTTGAAGTTGGTACTCAACTTTCTTAACCGCTTTAAAGCTACTCAATATGCACTTAAAAATGTGTAGCTTGTAAAAACACAGTTTAGAAAACCTTTACGAGGGCAGAGATGTCCTCATGTATTCAAATAAATATTCGGTACCCCTCATGAATGTTCGCGCTGCTGCTGCAAATGTCCTATTCCAAGTTGTCGATAAAGGCCACTCTCTTTCACACGCTCTCCCTGCGGCTCAAAAAACGATCCGTCCGCGAGACCATGCTCTACTGCAAGAGATTTGCTACGGCGCACTTCGTTACCTGCCTCGCTTAGAGTCAATCGCTAACGAACTGATGGAAAACTCGCTTAAAGGTAAAAAGCGCGTCTTCCATCACCTGATCTTAGTAGGCATTTATCAGTTGGGCTTTATGCGAATTCCTTCGCATGCCGCCGTTGCTGAAACAGTTGAAGCAACCAAAACACTGCGTGGCCCAAGCCTCAGTGGTTTGATCAATGCCGTACTTCGCAGCTATCTGCGCGATCAAGAAGAACTAGACGAGAAAGCCGTTAGCCACAATGCTGGCAAATACAGCCATCCAAGCTGGATTCTAAAAATGCTTCAAGAGAGCTACCCAGATCAGTGGGAGCAATTAGTTGAAGCAAACAATAACAAGGCACCAATGTGGCTGCGTGTAAATCGCCAACACCACACTCGTGACGAGTATGTTGAACTGCTTAAAAACGAAAACATTGAATACACACTGCACCCTGAAGCCGCTGATGCCATAAAATTAGCCTCACCTTGTGACGTTACTTTGCTTCCTGGTTTCGACCGAGGCTGGGTATCTGTGCAAGATGCTGCAGCTCAGCTTTCCGTTGATTTCCTAACACCAAAAGATGGTGAGCTAATCCTAGATTGCTGCGCAGCACCTGGTGGTAAAACTGCACACATTCTTGAACATACTCAAGACACTGAAGTGGTTGCAATCGACAGCGATATTAAGCGCCTAGACCGCGTTTACGATAACCTTGAACGCCTACAACTACGTGCCGACGTAATCTGTGGTGATGCTCGCTACCCTGAAGAGTGGTGGACAGGCAGTCAGTTTGACCGCATCCTACTTGATGCTCCGTGTTCAGCGACCGGTGTAATTCGCCGTCACCCTGACATTAAGTGGCTACGCCGTGCCTCTGATATTGATGCACTAGCAGAGCTGCAAAGCGAGATCTTGGATGCAATGTGGCGCCAGCTAAAAGAAGGCGGCACCATGGTTTATGCGACATGTTCTATCACGCCGCAAGAAAACGTGCTGCAAGTGAAAGCATTCTTAGAGCGTACCGAGAACGCAACGCTGGTTGGGTCTGATATCGAAAAACCGGGTCGTCAAATACTACCTGGTGAAGAAGATATGGATGGCTTCTACTACGCAGTTCTAGTAAAACAGGCATAACAACTAACAGCGGCTAAGAATTTATTTCTTAGCCGCTGTTTCTTTCTAGTGCATTATCAAAGCGAAAAGAGATCACTAGAATTACAACGGCAAAAAATAAGAGAAAGGCTATGAAGATCATTATTCTAGGTGCTGGACAAGTTGGCGGTACCCTTGCTGAAAACCTAGTGGGTGAAAACAATGACATCACGATCGTCGACCGTAATGCCGACCGACTTCGTGAACTTCAGGACAAATACGACCTTAGGGTTGTAAACGGTTATGCCAGCCACCCGAACACACTACGTGAAGCGGGCGCGCAAGATGCCGACATGTTGGTTGCCGTAACCAACATGGATGAAACCAACATGGCCGCATGTCAGGTTGCCTTCTCTCTGTTTAATACGCCAAACCGAATTGCCCGAATCCGCTCTCCACAGTATTTAGAAGAGAAAGAAGCACTCTTCAAATCAGGGGCGATTCCGGTTGATCATTTAATTGCCCCAGAAGAACTCGTCACCAGCTACATCGAGCGCCTGATTCAATACCCAGGTGCACTGCAGGTTGTGAGTTTTGCTGAACAGAAAGTTAGCCTAGTAGCAGTAAAAGCTTATTACGGCGGCCCATTGGTTGGTAACGCACTGTCTGCTTTGCGTGAGCACATGCCACACATCGATACTCGTGTTGCGGCTATCTTCCGTCAAGGTCGCCCAATTCGCCCACAAGGCACGACCATCATTGAAGCCGATGATGAGGTTTTCTTTGTGGCAGCGAGTAACCATATCCGCTCAGTAATGAGTGAACTGCAACGCCTAGAGAAGCCGTACCGCCGCATCATGATTGTTGGCGGTGGTAACATTGGTGCAAGCTTGGCAAAACGCCTTGAGCAGAGCTACAGCATCAAGCTTATCGAGCGCAGCTACACTCGCGCCGAGAAGCTATCTGAAGAATTAGAAAACACCATCGTATTCTGTGGCGATGCAGCCGACCAAGAGCTGCTAACCGAAGAGAACATTGATCAAGTTGATGTGTTCATCGCTCTAACCAACGAAGATGAAACCAACATCATGTCAGCGATGCTGGCGAAGCGAATGGGTGCCAAGAAGGTAATGGTGCTGATTCAGCGTGGCGCTTATGTCGACCTTGTTCAAGGTGGCGTGATTGATATTGCGATCTCTCCACAGCAAGCGACCATTTCTGCTCTGCTTACTCACGTTCGTCGTGCTGATATCGTAAACGTATCATCTCTACGTCGCGGCGCTGCAGAGGCGATCGAAGCGATTGCTCACGGTGACGAAACCACCTCTAAGGTTGTTGGCCGAGCGATTGGCGACATCAAACTGCCACCGGGCACCACCATTGGTGCAATTGTTCGCGGAGAAGAAGTACTTATCGCGCACGATAGAACCGTAATCGAACAAGATGACCACGTAGTGATGTTCCTAGTGGACAAGAAATACGTACCTGATGTTGAGTCTCTATTCCAACCGAGCCCGTTCTTCTTATAGCCTTGTTCTCGTAAGCTTCTTCTCGCAACTTTCTTTTTGTGAGAAGGACGCTCCGGCACAAAGCTGTAATCAATTAAAGCTATGGTCTATTAAGCTATGGTCAACTTTCGTCCGATATTATTAGTGATAGGGTTAGTGTTATCAAAACTCGCCCTTTTCATGTACATCCCCACATTGGTTGCCTTTTTTACTGGCACCGGTGGCTTCCTCGAGTTTGGTCAATCAGTAGTGATCACGCACATTGTGGCGTTCATCTGCTTGAGCTTGGGCCGCTCCGCTAAGTTCCGACTTGGGGTGCGGGACATGTTCCTTATCACCTCTTTGGTTTGGACAATTGCCAGCGCCTTTGCCGCCCTGCCATTTGTCTTCATTAACCACATCAGCTTCACTGACGCCTACTTCGAAACCATGTCAGGTATCACCACGACAGGCTCAACCGTATTAAGCGGCTTAGATAGCATGGCACCAAGCATTCTGTTGTGGCGTTCTATACTGCAATGGTTAGGCGGCATCGGCTTTATCGTGATGGCGGTAGCAGTTCTACCAATGCTCAACGTTGGTGGTATGCGCCTGTTCCAAACCGAATCATCCGATTGGTCAGATAAAAGCAGCCCACGAGCAAAAACCGTCGCGAAGAACATCGTAGCGGTTTATCTGGTTCTGACTGGTTTATGCATCATTAGCTATTTGTTTGCAGGCATGGGTATCTTTGACGCGATCAATCACGCGTTCACAACACTGTCGACGGGGGGTTACTCAACCTCAGATGGATCGATGAACCACTTCTCCAACAGTGCTCACTGGGTGGGAACACTGTTCATGTTCCTTGGTGGACTGCCGTTCTTACTGTTTGTTAGCGCACTGCGAGGCCGAAAACTCTCAATCCTCTACAAAGACGCGCAAGTGAGAGGTTTTACATACCTGTTCTTGGTCACCAGCGCCGTAATATCAACATGGTTGGTGGTTAGAGATGGCTACACTGTTATGGATGCGATGCGTGTTTCGATGTTCAACATCGTATCAGTCGTCACCACAACCGGTTTTGGCTTAGAAGACTTCACCGCGTGGGGGGCACTGCCAACGACCTTGTTTGCATTCCTAATGATGGCGGGAGCTTGCTCGGGTTCAACCTCTGGCGGTATTAAAATATTCCGTTTCCAGATCGCGATGACCATGCTCCACAAACAAATGATGAAGCTAATTCACCCATCGGGCGTGTTTGTTCAACGCTACAATCAGCGACCTGTGAATGACGATATTGTGCGTTCACTCGTGGCATTTGGTTTGATGTTCTTTATCACGATTATCTTAATTGCAGGCGGCTTGAGCGCGATGGGGCTTGATCCTGTGACCAGTATATCTGGCGCTATCACAGCCGTTGCCAACGTGGGCCCAGGCATGGGTAACGTGATCGGTCCAACGGGTAACTTTGCTCCATTACCAGACGCTGCTAAATGGCTATTAAGTTTAGGTATGTTGATGGGCCGACTTGAGATACTGACGCTAATTGTTCTATTTTTCCCTGCCTTTTGGCGACGCTAATTACGCGAATATTTAAGGAAACACAGATGAAATCATACCTACTTATCGCAAGCGCACTGCTTAGCAGCTCTGCATTCGCCGGCCAAATGGTGACTCTGCAAGATGGTAAACAGATACTTCTAAAAGATGACTTTACGTGGCAATACGTGGCACAGAAACAAACGGCAACAACATCAGAAATCGTAGTCCCTGTTGTAGCAGCGCCGGTTGTAGCTGTCCCAATCGCGACTAATGTGCGTGGTACGACGATTATCGTTGATAGCAAGAAGCCAAGCTTACAGCTGTCTCAATCAGGAGTGGATGTTGTACTAGGTGCAAGTCGCTATGAAGACGGCGAGCTGATCATCCCTACGGCTATTACTAACCAAGGTACGCAGGCTGTCATCTTAGTGTCTTTGAAGTTAGGTGTATATTCACCAAGTGGTGAGTTATTAGAAGAGAAAACAGTAGCGGTTTGGAAATCGATAAAGCGTATGGCAGATACCTACCTTCGACCAAAAACCGATGCCGAAGGTACGTCGCTTAACCTAGCTGTTGATCAATACCCAGAATATCAAATCAAAGCTGAAATCGTTGAAGTGCTGGCTCGCTAAACCGGTGTCACAAACAGGTAGATAGCGAAGAAATGGCAAGCGCAGCCCGCCAACACAAACAGGTGCCAGATGGCATGGTTATAAGGGATGCGTTTTGCCACATAGAAAATCACACCCAGCGAGTAAATCACCCCGCCAACCGCCAGTAACACCAAACCACCTATATCGATGTTCATCGCTAATTGATAAACCACAATCAAAGATAGCCAACCCATCGCTAAGTAAATGAACAGCGATAAGCGCTTGAATCGGTATACGAAAGCAATCTTCATGATGATGCCCACCAGCGCAATTCCCCAGATCACCGCCATCAAGCCCATCGCTAATGGGGTTCTTAAGCCCACCAAAAGAAACGGCGTGTAACTGCCCGCAATCAGCAAATAAATCGCACAGTGATCGAGCGTTTTGAGTAAGCGCTTGGTTTTCTCAGTGGTGATCGAGTGGTACAACGTGGAAGCAAGAAAGAGCAGAATAATACTGCTGCCATACACCGCCATACTGGCAACCGTTAGCATGTCAGCTTGGTAATCAAACGCACGAATCAGTAACAGGATCAGGCCCACTACGCCAAGTACGACGCCCAAACCATGGGTTATCGCATTAGCGCGCTCTTCGATGTCACTGTATTCGCTGGCTGATGATGCAGACATGAGTATCCTACTAGAGTAAATGTTCGATTGACCCAGTATTACACATTAAGCTTACACGTGTAAGCTTAAATTTTTATGACAAAATGACTTATAAAATGTGCGATTCAGCTAAGATGCGCTTTCTAAATACTCGACCACCATCTTACCGGCGTCTTCTGGTGAGGTATCAAGCGGGACACTCAATTGACGCTGTAGTTGACCAATTCCCAGCAAGCTCGCCAACATGCCTTTTGCGCCATCGCGATTGCGGTCTATCTCAAACCACAACTTAAGTTCTGTCTCACCACGATGAGCAACAACCTCAAGCTCACGCCAGCGACCATGATAAGGGCCAGTCGTCGGAACAAATTCGAACTCTTGCACAAACGGTAACTCGAAACCTTCCACCGCCTCACACTCGACTTGGCGAATGCGTAGCCCTTGAGCTTCAAGTTCGTTAAAGATGCCATCGAGGAGTGCATCAGGACGAACCGTTAAGGTGTCTTTATCCGATGGGTCAATTGCCATCGCAATGTCCAACCCGGTTTCCAGCCACACCTTTGAATCACCAATCGTGACTGGTGTATTCAGCGGTACATCAAACTCACATTCAAAGTCACGGGTTTCTCCCGGCTGAATCACAAAGGCATACGGCAGGCTCCATTTAGCCAACGAGTACGTCTGATGCATTCGGCGTTTATGACCGCCCTCTTGCCTTTGCGAGTTCATGGTGACTTCTTTGACGTAACGACAGCACAAGTTGAGATCAATGTTGTCGATTTCTTGTGGCTGAGCGCCACCATAGACATGCACAATAATGCTCGCCTTCTTGCCTGGGTAAAGCACTTCCTGTTGCAATACAGAATCCACCTTGGCAGATCCAATACCAAAACTAGCTAACGTTTTCTTTAAGAACGACATATGCACCTCCTTTAAAGCATCATCTTAAGCCTGAAAGAGGTTCAAACTCAAATATACTGCTCACACTATTTTAGCTCTAATATCGTTTAATTATCACTCAGGCGTCGATCGATAACTTAGATAGTGATAATCTAAGCCTTGATATGCATGCATATCATTATCCTGATTTATTTTTCGGATTGGCGAAAGCCAGACGAGTGACTCTTCAAGTAATTGAAGCGAAGCTCATGATAAGTCAGGCCATTAGATTGGCAATGGATATGCCTGACCGTTAGGTAAATTAATGCGCCCAACAGCTGTCAGGTTCTCGCACACCAACCGTAGTGCGATGCGTCGTCGTAGTGGCTTTGTTGCTGCTCCAACGGCTAAGAAATTGGCTCCTACAATGACTCTCGTTCAGAAGACTGCTTTATTAGCACCGACTGCAACAAAAGTAATTAAAGCCGCTTAACGAAAAGCGCAGTTTTTACTGCGCTTTTTCTTGCCCGGTCCCATCTTGAAATGCCTTTACACATTGGTATTCCCTACCCGATTTGATACCTTAACCACAAATCATTATAAAATTTGTGGAGAAGTAAAGTATGAAGTGTCACCGCATTGAGGAACTGCTTGAACTGATGGAGCCTGAGTGGCAGAAAGATCAAGAGCTTAACCTATTAGAGTTCATCATTAAGCTATCAAACGAAGCAGGCTACCAAGGCAAGCTAGAAGAGCTGACTGACGATGTTCTTATCTACCATCTAAAAATGCGTAACAGCGAAAAAGATGAAATGATCCCAGGTCTTAAAAAAGACCAAGAAGATGATTTCAAAACGGCCATTCTAAAAGCGCGTGGCCTTCTTTAATCGCCTATTTGGTTAGAACTCAATGGCCGTATAAATAAAACAATCAATTTCGAAAAGCGACCACTCGGTCGCTTTTTTGTTTCTGTTCGCTATTTTTTCGTCACAACTGTTATGACTTTTGTTGTTAAAGGTTGATAGCGTTAAAGAAATGAGAACAAGATTGTCGTTATAATCGCCATCCATAAGAATCTTCTAAAATAATAAGAGTGAGTGCGATACCAACAAATGCACCAAGCTCCATTTCTACAGGTTCTCTAAACCATACTTTCAAGTAATGTCGTCATGCCCGACTTAACCGGGCAAACAAGCCACAAAAAGGATAGTCCATGAGTCAGGATAAAATCGACATCAAAGATGTGACTCCTAAAACCTTTAACCCAAAAACACATAAAGGTAATGGAGATCGATTTAACCCAAGTAACCGAATCTATGTTCGAGAAAGCAAAGGTAAATTCCAACAACTTCGTCGTTACGGCGGTTGGTTCTTACTTTTACTTTTTGCGCTTATCCCATGGATTCCATTTGGTGAACGACAAGCGATCTTGCTCGATATCGGTAGCCAGCAGTTCAACTTCTTTGGCACCACGTTATACCCACAAGATCTGACCCTACTCGCCATCCTGTTTATGATTGCTGCGTTTGGCTTATTCTTCATAACCACCTTCTTAGGGCGAGTCTGGTGTGGTTATTTATGCCCGCAAACCGTCTGGACCTTCATGTACATCTGGTTCGAAGAGAAGCTGGAAGGTGCTGCCAATAAGCGAAGAAAACAAGACTCGGGCAAACTGACGAGCAATTTAATTCTCAGAAAAACCATCAAACACATCGCGTGGTGGGCAATTGCGATTGCGACGGGCTTAACCTTTGTCGGTTATTTCATCCCAATCAAGGAGCTGGTGGTTGGCTTCTTTACCTTTAACTCGACTTTCTGGCCGGTGTTTTGGGTATTGTTCTTTGCTGGGTGTACTTATGCGAATGCCGGATGGATGCGTTCTATTGTTTGTCTGCACATGTGTCCTTACGCGCGTTTCCAATCGGCAATGTTCGATAAAGATACCTTCATCGTGGGTTACGACGCTGAACGAGGTGAAAGCCGCGGCCCTCGCTCTCGTAAAGCCGATCCAAAAGAACTTGGTCTAGGCGACTGTATTGACTGTAATTTATGTGTTCAAGTGTGCCCAACGGGTATCGATATCCGTGACGGCCTACAATACGAATGTATTAACTGTGGCGCGTGTATTGATGCCTGCGACAACACAATGGAACGTATGGGTTATGACAAAAGCCTAATCAACTACACCACAGAACACAGGCTCGATGGTCACACAACCAAGGTGATGCGTCCCAAGCTGCTAGGTTATGGCGCTATATTGATCGTCATGCTGGGTTTGTTCTTCGCACAGATAGCGAGTGTTGATCCTGCAGGCTTAAGCGTTCTACGAGATAGAAACCAGCTATTTAGAATCAATAGCCAAGGGCTTGTCGAAAATACTTACAACTTGAAAGTCATCAACAAAACTCAGCAAGAGCAAGAGTACAAGCTTGATGTCAGCGGGCTACCAGATTCTATCTGGTACGGTAAACAAACGATCACCGTAGACCCGGGTGAGGTTTTAAACCTTCCTATCAGCTTAGGCGTCGATCCAGAAAAACTGAGCTCACCAGTTTCGACAATTCAGTTTATACTCTCGGATAATGAAGAGTTTACGATGGAAGTCGAAAGCCGCTTTATCAAGAAGCTCTGATATCAGTCACCTTAGTGCTTGGTATAACACCCCAATAAATGGAAAAAGGCTCAGTAATGAGCCTTTTTTATTCTATGACGATGCAAGCCTTTAACTTTGATAACCTGACTCCTGACTTCATGTGGTACGCACTGGAGAGCATTGGAGTTCGTGCTGAATCCGGGCTTCTCGCTCTCAACAGCTACGAAAACCGGGTGTATCAATTCACCGATGAAGACCGTAAACGCTACGTCGTTAAGTTTTATCGTCCGCAGCGTTGGAACACTGCACAGATCCAAGAAGAGCACGACTTCGCGTTAGAGCTGATCGAACAAGAGTTACCGATTGCTCCACCTATGCGAATCAACGGCGCAACCTTGCATGAATATCAAGGCTATCTATTTGCACTGTTTGAAAGCGTCGGTGGCAGGCAATATGAAGTCGACAATCTAGATCAATTGGAAGGCGTTGGACGCTTCCTTGGGCGTATTCATAAAGCCAGTGCTGGAAGAACATTTCAGCATCGCCCGACCATCAGCTTAGATGAATACCTTTATCAGCCACGTAAGATTCTAGAGAACTCTCAGTTTATCCCAACGCACCTAGAGAACGCGTTCTTCAATGACGTCGACCTTCTGATCAAAGAGCTAGAGAGCCAGTGGCCAAGTAACATTGACAACATTCGTCTCCATGGCGACTGCCACCCGGGCAATATCTTGTGGCGCGACGGGCCAATGTTCGTCGATCTTGATGACGCGCGTAATGGTCCTGCTGTTCAAGATCTGTGGATGCTGCTTAACGGCGAACGACAAGATAAAATGATGCAACTGGATATTCTGCTAGAGAGTTATCAAGAGTTTTGCGATTTTAATACCGCGCAACTGAAACTAATCGAACCTCTGCGCGGTCTACGTATGGTGCATTACATGGCATGGTTGGCGAAACGATGGCACGATCCGGCGTTTCCTTTGGCCTTCCCGTGGTTTAATGATCCGAAATATTGGGAGCAACAAGTACTTGCTTGTAAAGAGCAAATTGCTACCCTGCAAGAGCCACCACTTTCGTTAATGCCTCAGTGGTAACAGCAATCGCAACATACAACTAGATAAAAATTCAAACATAATGGAGATTGGATAAATGAAAAAGCTATTCGCATTTTTCTCATTGATCATGTTGAGCCTTTCAGCTCACGCTGCGAAATTTAACGAAGGTGAACACTACAAAGTTCTCGATCTAGAAGCATCAAAAAAGCCAATGGTGACAGAGTTCTTCTCTTTTTACTGCCCACACTGTAATAGCTTTGAGCCAATCATCCAGCAGCTAAAACAACAGCTACCTAAAGACGCTAAGCTACAGAAGAACCATGTTTCATTCATGGGTGGCAACATGGGCCTGCCAATGAGCAAAGCTTACGCGACCATGATTGCACTGAAAATTGAAGATAAAATGGTGCCAGTGATGTTTAACCGCATCCACACCATGAACAAGCCACCACGCGATGAAGCAGAACTGCGTCAAATCTTCCTAGACGAAGGCGTTGATGCTAAGAAATTCGATGCGGCATACAACGGCTTTGCAGTAGATTCGATGGTTCGTCGTTTCGACAAAGCATTCAAAGACAGCGGCTTGTCAGGCGTTCCAGCTGTTGTAGTAAACAACCGCTACCTGATTGACGCTCAAGGTATTAACTCTCTCGATGAGTACTTCGAGCTGGTTAACTTCTTGTTAAAGAAGTAAGGTAATGATTAAAGGAAGCTTCGGCTTCCTTTTTTTTCCTAGTTCAAAAATCATCATTGATAAATAATCAGCCATAAAACTCAGAGCTTTACTGGTATTAATAACCCGTCCTAAGAACCGGTGGGCAAGGAGCCCTTAAATGAAAATAAAAATCACACTTCTCGCATTAAGCGTTGTTACTTCGCCAGCCTTTGCCAAACTTGCAGACGAACAAGGTTTCAGTGGTGAAATCTCTATCAATACCGGGGTAACCTCTTCCTCCTCAAATTTTAATACCGATGCTGATAGCACCCTCTCGTCAAATAAACAGAAAGCCTCATCTGAAAGCTCATTTCTTGTCGCACCATTAGGCAGTGTCGCTTACACCTTTGGTGAGAAGCTAAATCACCAGGTGTACACAGGTACCGCTCGTGATGATGTGGCAACCGGTACTGTAGTGCTGGAGGTTGGCTATAAATACCAACTAGAGTCAGGCATGACCATCGACGCGTCACTCCTGCCAACCATTATGTCAGGTGAAACTTGGGCGAATCCATACACAGAAGACGTTGCTCGAAGCAAAACCGATGAAACCGGCAATGCCTTTCGTTTGAAATTAAGTAGCATCGCAGGTTCTGCATTCTCGCTAGACATGGCCTACGCGACTAAAGATGTGAAAGATGATCGAGTTGAAGAAGCTCTACAGCGTGATGCCGAAACTTTCTACCTGAAAGGCCAATACCGCGTTCCATTGAGCCGCACCATGATGCTTATCCCATCGATCATTTATCAAACAAGAGATGCCGACGGCAACGCTGAGTCTTACGACCAATTTGGTGGTGAAGTGAGTTTATTTGGTGGCATGGGTCGCCATCAATATGCACTAACGGCGGGCTACAACCAACGTTCTTACGATGCAAGTAACCCGATCTACGATAAGAAACGCAGTGATGACAACATCAACCTGTTTGCCGCGTATGAATATGACCGATTTATGGATTGGGAAAACTGGTCGTTTGTTTCTCTTGCGGGCTATGGCACCAGCGACTCGAATATAACCTTCTACGATGAATCGCAATACATCGTCTCAGTCGGCCTGAACTACAAGTTCTAGTTAGGCATCACTGCTTGCTCATAGCCATTAGTTCATAACAACGAAAGCCTGCGTAAAAAGCAGGCTTTCTTGTTTGTATACCAATCACAGTAAATAAATGACCCGTTATTTACTACGATTGGCATGACTACACCGCTTGAGCCGTGAGTTGTTTCAACAGTCGATCCATCGCTCGGTAGCCAAGTGCCTCTGATAAGTGCTTCTTTTCAATCTGCTCATTACCGTCAAGGTCTGCAATGGTTCGCGCTACCTTAATAATGCGATGATAGGCACGGATCGATAAACCCAATCGATGTAGTGCGGTCTCGAGAAACTCCGCATCTTCACGTCGCAATGGGCAATACTTTTCAATTTCTCGACTACCTAACAGTGCGTTCGACTTATGGTTTCGAGATAACATCAACTGACGCGCTTGTTTAACTCGTTGCTTCACGACTTGAGTGGTTTCTCCACGATCGCCTCCTTCGGCTAACATCCCTTTGGGCAATAGAGGGATCTCCAATGACATATCGAATCTATCCAACAATGGCCCAGATAAGCGGTTGAGGTAACGCAGGATAATTTGCGGGTTCGCTCGAGCTTGATTGCCCTCGTAATATCCTGTTGGGCTTGGGTTAAGCGCACCCACCAATTGAAAGCGCGCCGGAAAACGCGTCTTACCCGCGACACGGGAGATAATGATTTCACCCGACTCTAGCGGCTCTCGCAGTGAATCAAGTACCTTACGCTCAAACTCTGGCATCTCATCAAGAAACAATAAGCCATTATGCGCCAAAGATATCTCACCGGGGCGAGGTATCGAGCCACCACCGACCAATGCTGCCATCGAACTCGAATGGTGTGGGGAACGGAAAGGTCGTTGTTTCCAGTTGTATTGATTGATCTCTTGTTGCGTTAAAGAGGCTACCGAAGCGGTTTCCATCGCCTCGTCGTCACTCATTTCAGGCAACAAATCGCGCAATCGAGAAGCCAACATGGTTTTCCCAGTTCCAGGCGGGCCGAGAAAAAGTAGGTTATGGTTGCCCGCTGCGGCGATCTCCAGTGCTCGCTTACCTTGCTGCTGGCCAATAATATCTTGTAAGTCACGATTATCAGACACATCGACATGATGATGCTCGGTTCGATATAGACCAAGCTGAGCCTGGCCACACATATCTGCACAAACCTCTAGCAAGGTTTGCGCTGATTTATGGGCCCCTTTGCCGACTAAGGCCGCCTGATCACCATTGTGCTGTGGAACCACTAAGCATCGTTCGACACTATCGGCGGCTAACGTCGCAGGCAGAACGCCCTTTACCGAGCGCAATTCTCCTGACAATGCCAACTCACCGATAAATTCATGTTGAGCTATTTTTGATGTCGGAAGTTGATCTGACGCCACCAAAATCCCAAGCGCGATTGGCAGATCGAAACGTCCTCCCTCCTTGGGTAAATCAGCAGGTGCGAGGTTGACCGTGATCCTTTTCGATGGAAATTCAAAGCGAGAATTGATGATGGCACTCCTGACTCGATCTTTAGATTCCTTGACCGTCGTTTCAGGTAGCCCCACCAATGTAAACCCAGGCATACCGTTGCTTATATGCACTTCAACCGTCACTTCTGGTGCCTCTACTCCCACACTAGCTCGGCTATGAATTATCGCGAGTCCCATAACTTTCCTTTGTCTTTGATTTAAAAGTATTCGCTCTGGGTATTCGTTGCTCACCAAAGCGATAAGGTTGTTATATAGCTTGGTGGAATGGTGTTTTAATGTGAAAAAAGAATGACATTTTCCTTGTCATACTGCAGATTTGTGTGATAACACTAGAGATGTAGACTTTTACTGAAGACAATAAACGAGAAAACTCGAATATTATGATTTTTAACGCTCGCATTTACGCACTGATTAACCTGATTATCGTAGTCATTATTAAGACTGCGCGGGGGCGAGTGGGAAGAAAGTAACCACGAATTAGAAAAAACCCCCGCACTGAAAAGTCCGGGGGTTTTTTCTAATTTAGCGATTCGATTTTTATAATTTTTATTATTTTCGGCCTTGCCGATTTACAGGAAGAATGGGAGCACAAGATGTGCAAAGACAACGGAAACAATGACCAAAATAAAGGTAATACGGAGGGATTACGATGAAAGGCGCAGAACTAGTCGTATCCGCACTCAAGCAACAAGGCATTGAGACCGTATTTGGTTACCCAGGTGGTGCCATCATGCCAATCTACGATGCACTTTATGACGGCGGTGTTGAACACATCCTTTGTCGCCATGAACAAGGTGCTGCAATGGCTGCTATTGGTATGGCGCGTGCAACACAAGACGTGGCTGTTTGTATGGCAACCTCAGGCCCAGGCGCGACTAACCTAGTAACTGGTCTTGCTGATGCTTTTATGGACTCCATCCCACTCGTCGCTATCACTGGTCAAGTTGCTAGCTCCCACATCGGTACCGATGCATTCCAAGAAATGGATGTGATTGGTATGTCTCTGTCATGTACTAAACACAGCTACCTCGTTACCGATATTGAAGATCTTGCGCCAACATTGGCTGAAGCATTTATCGTTGCAAAAGCAGGGCGTCCCGGTCCGGTTATTGTCGATATCGCTAAAGATGTTCAACTAGCCGAATCCCCTGTAAAAATTCTTCCTGAATTTACACCACCAGCCATTCCTGTTGTGACAACGGATGCTATTGAACAAGCTCAGTACTTCTTGTCTCAAGCGACTCGTCCTGTTTTATACGTAGGTGGTGGCGTTCAACTGGCGAAAGCAACCGATGCAGTTCGCGAGTTTTTACGCCTTAACCCAATGCCGGCCGTAAGCACACTGAAAGGCTTAGGCACTATCGAACGTGACGACCCGCACTACCTTGGCATGCTTGGTATGCACGGCACTAAAGCTGCTAACCTAGTGGTTCAAGAAAGTGACCTATTGATTGTTGTCGGTGCTCGTTTTGATGATCGAGTAACAGGCAAGCTTGATACTTTTGCTCCTCACGCAAAAGTTATCCATATCGATATCGATGCGGCAGAGTTCAGTAAACTGCGCCTTGCTGATGCGCCAATTCGTGGTGACATCAACAAGATCCTGCCTCAACTAGAACTGAGCCAAGACATCTCATCTTGGGTTCACCACTCAGAAGGCCTTCGTAGCTCATTCAAGTGGCGTTACGACCACCCTGGTGATCTGATCTTTGCTCCACTACTACTAAAGCAGCTATCAGACATGATGCCAGCAAGCTCTATCATTTCGACGGATGTTGGCCAACATCAGATGTGGGCTGCTCAGCACATTCAGCCTCGCGATCCACAAAACTTCATCACCTCAGCCGGTTTAGGCACTATGGGCTTTGGTTTACCAGCCGCTATGGGTGCATCGGTTGGCCGTCCTGATGACCAATCGATTCTTATCTCTGGTGATGGTTCATTCATGATGAACATCCAAGAGCTTGGCACGCTAAAGCGTCGTCAGATCCCAGTGAAGATGGTGCTTCTGAATAACTCTCGCTTGGGCATGGTTCGCCAATGGCAATCTCTGTTCTTTGATGGCCGACACAGTGAAACCATCTTGGATGACAACCCTGATTTCGTCATGCTCGCGAAAGCATTTGATATCCCGGGCAAAACCATCACGCGTAAAGAAGAAGTAGAGCCAGCATTGAAAGAGATGCTAGAAAGCAAAACCGCTTACCTACTTCATGTTCTTATCGATGAAGAAGAAAACGTATGGCCACTAGTACCGCCAGGTGCTTCAAACAGTGAGATGTTGGAGAACACATAACATGAAAAGATACCTATTAGACATCAAAGCCGATGATAAGCCTGTACTACTAGAGCGTGTTCTTCGTGTTATTCGTCACCGTGGCTTCATTGTTAAGCAAGTCGCGGGCACTCAAAACCACGAAAGCAAAGTGGCGAGTGTAGAGATCATTGTCGACAGTGACCGTCCGATCTCTTTTTTGGTAAACCAAATCGAAAAGCTGTGGGATGTACGTTCCGTTGACGTTATCTCTATCAGTCGTAATGAATTGCCAAATAACAACTTACAGCAAAAGATAAACGCATAAGGAACCGCAAACATGACAGCTAAAACAGCAGACTATATTTGGTTTAACGGTGAAATGGTTCCTTGGGCAGAGGCGAATGTTCACGTCCTGACTCACGCAATGCACTACGGTACTTCTGTGTTTGAAGGCGTTCGTTGTTACAACACGCCAAAAGGGCCGGTAATCTTCCGTCACCCAGAGCATGCAAGACGCCTAAAAGACTCAGCAAAAATCTACCGCTTTCCTATTCCTTTTACTGAGGAAGAAATTATGGAAGCGACTCGCGAAACGCTACGCCAAAATAAGCTACAGTCTGCGTACATACGTCCACTGGGCTTTGTCGGTAATGTTGGTTTGGGTGTGTGTCCGCCAGAAAATACTGAGATGGATCTGATCATCGCTGCGTTCCCTTGGGGTTCTTACCTAGGTGAAGAAGCGCTAGAGAATGGTGTAGATGCGATGATTTCAAGCTGGAATCGTGCCGCTCCAAATACTATCCCTACCGCTGCGAAAGCTGGTGGTAACTACCTATCTTCATTACTGGTTGGTGGTGAAGCTCGTCGTCATGGTTACGATGAAGGTATCGCACTGAGCGTCGATGGTTACCTTTCAGAAGGTGCTGGCGAGAACATCTTTGTGATTCGTAACGGTGTGTTATCAACGCCACCAGCAACCAGCGCGATTCTACCGGGCATCACCCGTGATTCAATCATGACACTAGCAAAAGACATGGGTTACGAAATCCGTGAAGAGAACATTGCTCGTGAAGCGCTATACCTTGCCGATGAAGTATTCATGACAGGCACAGCTGCAGAGATCGTTCCGGTTCGTAGTGTAGACAAAATTACAGTAGGTGAAGGCAAACGCGGTCCTATCACTGAAAAAGTTCAAGCAGCTTACTTTGGTTTATTCAATGGAACCACTGAAGATAAGTGGGGCTGGTTAGACTACGTTTATCCAGCAGACCATGCGTCAGCAAGCCAAACACAAACAAATAAGTAAGCAACAGCCAAATATTTTATAAGGATTTAAACAATGCCAATCTATCGTTCAGCAACGACAACCCACGGACGCAACATGGCTGGTGCGCGCGCTTTATGGCGTGCAACTGGCGTAAAAGACGATGACTTCGGTAAGCCGATCATCGCGGTTGTAAACTCTTTCACTCAATTTGTTCCAGGCCACGTTCACCTTAAAGATATGGGTCAGCTGGTTGCGGGTGAAATAGAGAAAGCGGGCGGTATCGCTAAAGAATTCAACACCATCGCAGTCGATGATGGTATCGCAATGGGCCACGGCGGCATGCTGTACTCACTGCCATCACGTGAGCTTATTGCAGACTCAGTAGAATACATGGTCAACGCACACTGTGCGGACGCAATGGTGTGTATCTCTAACTGTGACAAAATCACTCCGGGAATGATGATGGCTGCAATGCGCCTTAACATCCCAGTGATCTTTGTATCAGGCGGCCCAATGGAAGCAGGTAAAACCAAGCTTTCAGATCAAATAATCAAGCTCGACCTTGTTGATGCAATGATCCAAGGTGCCGATCCAACGATTTCAGATGAGCAAAGTGAGCAAGTAGAACGTTCTGCATGTCCAACCTGTGGTTCATGTTCAGGTATGTTCACAGCTAACTCCATGAACTGTCTAACAGAAGCACTTGGCCTATCTCAGCCTGGTAACGGTTCTATGCTAGCGACGCACGCAGACCGTGAAGAACTGTTCATCAATGCCGGTAAGCGCATCGTTGATCTAACCAAGCGCTACTACGAGCAAGACGACGAATCAGCACTGCCACGCAACATCGCAAACCGCGCAGCCTTTGATAATGCGATGGCGCTTGATATCGCAATGGGTGGTTCTAGTAACACCGTTCTTCACCTTTTAGCGGCCGCTCAAGAAGGCGACATTGATTTCGATATGGATGATATCGATGCGATGTCTCGCCGTGTTCCACACCTATGTAAAGTGGCACCTTCAACACCGAAATACCACATGGAAGACGTTCACCGTGCTGGTGGCGTAATGGCTATCCTAGGTGAGCTTGATCGTGCTGGCCTACTGAATAATCAAACTCGCACCGTACTTGGCTTAAGTATGCAAGAGCAGCTCGCTCAATACGACATCATGCAAACAGAAGACGAAGCCGTGCTTAAGTTCTTCCGTGCAGGTCCTGCAGGCATCCGTACCACCAAAGCCTTCTCACAAGATTGCCGTTGGGATCGTCTAGATGACGACCGCAAAGAAGGTTGTATTCGTACCAAAGAGAACGCATTCAGCCAAGAAGGAGGCCTAGCGGTACTTTCAGGTAACATCGCCGTTGATGGTTGTATCGTTAAGACCGCGGGTGTTGATGAAGAAAACCTTAAATTCCAAGGTCCTGCAATCGTATTCGAAAGCCAAGATACGGCAGTAGAAGGCATCTTAGCGGGTAAAGTAAAAGCAGGCGAAGTGGTTGTCATTCGTTACGAAGGTCCTAAAGGCGGCCCGGGTATGCAAGAAATGCTCTACCCAACGACTTACCTAAAATCGATGGGTCTAGGCAAGTCTTGTGCTCTTCTAACCGATGGTCGTTTCTCTGGTGGTACATCAGGTCTGTCTATCGGTCACGCTTCTCCAGAAGCAGCAAGCGGTGGTGTAATTGGTCTAGTGAACACAGGCGATATCATCACTATCGATATCCCTAGCCGCTCAATCACGCTTGATGTTCCTGAAGCAGAACTAGAAGCGCGTCGTGTTAAGCAAGATGCTCTAGGCTGGAAACCAGAAAACCGTCAACGTGAAGTGTCTTTCGCACTGAAAGCTTACGCAAGTATGGCGACCAGTGCCGACAAAGGCGCTGTGCGTGATAAGTCTAAGCTTGAGGGCTAACTATGAGTGATGACACCTCCAGCCCCAAAAAACAAAGTGGCGCAGATTATCTGCGCCAGATCCTGAGAGCTCCGGTTTACGAAGCGGCAATCGTGACACCTCTGCAAGATATGCCACGCTTAAGCGCTCGTATCGGTAATCAGGTTCAGCTAAAACGAGAAGACCGTCAGCCGGTACACTCGTTTAAGCTGCGCGGTGCTTACAACATGGTTTCAAGCCTTTCTGAACAACAGAAAGCAGCCGGTGTTATCGCAGCATCCGCAGGGAATCACGCACAAGGAATGGCGCTATCTGGCTCTAAGCTGGGTATTCAAACCACGATCGTGATGCCAAAAACGACGCCGGATATCAAGGTCGATGCGGTACGCGGGTTTGGCGGAAAAGTGGTTTTACACGGCAGTAATTTCGATGAAGCGAAAGCGGAAGCGGAACGTCTGTCGGCTGAACATGGCTTCACCTTTGTTCCTCCTTTCGATCACCCACTCGTGATTGCAGGGCAAGGTACGATGGGTATGGAGATGCTGCAGCAAAACGGCCACATGGATTATATCTTTGTACCGGTTGGTGGTGGTGGCTTAGCCGCTGGTGTTGCAGTGCTTATCAAACAACTGATGCCAGAGATTAAAGTGATTGCGGTAGAGCCTGAAGACTCGGCTTGCTTGAAAGCAGCACTGGATGCGGGTGAACCAGTGGTACTGGATCAGGTCAGCATGTTTGCTGATGGTGTTGCGGTTAAACGCATTGGTGAAGAAACCTTCCGTCTTTGCCAACAGTACATTGATGGTCATATTACCGTCTCCAGCGATGAAATTTGCTCTGCGGTAAAGGACATCTTTGAAGATACCCGTGCAATTGCTGAGCCTTCAGGAGCGCTTGCTCTGGCTGGCTTGAAGAAGTTTGCAGAACAAAACCAACTGCAAAATAAGCAACTAGCAACGGTACTGTCTGGTGCGAACACCAACTTCCACGGTCTGCGTTATGTCTCTGAACGTTGTGAATTGGGTGAGAAGCGAGAAGGTCTACTTGCGGTGACGATTCCAGAGCGACAAGGTGCGTTCCTAGAGTTCTGTAACATTACTGGTGGTCGAGCGGTGACTGAGTTTAACTACCGCCACAACGACGAAAGCCTAGCGAATATCTTCGTTGGTGTACGTCTGCAAGGTGGACAAGAAGAGCTCGAGCACATCATCAATGACCTACGTGAAGGCGGCTACCCGGTTGTCGATCTCTCAGATGATGAGATGGCAAAACTGCACATTCGCTACATGATTGGCGGTAAACCATCGAAACCTCTGAAAGAACGCCTATACAGCTTTGAGTTCCCAGAATACCCAGGTGCATTGATTAAATTCCTTGATACCTTAGGTACTCACTGGAATATCAGCCTGTTCAACTATCGTAACCACGGTGCCGACTACGGTCGTGTGCTGTGTGGCTTCGAGCTCGGTGATGACGATTTAGCTCAGTTCTCTACACACTTAGAAGAACTTGGCTACCAGTGCAAAGATGAAACAGACAACCCTTCCTACAAGTTCTTCTTGTCTTAAGAGTTAAGCTATCGAACCAAAAAGAGCGAGTATTAACTCGCTCTTTTTATTTGAGCGTTTCCGATAAACCTCACACGATCTTATTTCAAATAGATCATTAAAGTGCTTTACGATGATCTAACCAATCTTGGTGAAGCTGTTCACTTGATCCTAGATATTTGACCATCCATTCGATCAATTTATGGTTATCGTCTTTTCGCCACACCAAACAACAGTGACTCTGTGGGCTAGGCTCTGGTAATATTTTTTCCACCAGCAAGCCTTGTTCGATAATAGGCGCGGCAATATGCCTTGGCATGTAACCCACCCCAACACCATTCTTGAGGCACTCTATCGCACTGTACCAGTTCGGTAATAGAAGACGTCTCTGACTCGCATAATGGCCAGTGTGACGCTTTGGCAGTACGCTAGAGGTATCATCCAAGCAGATCGCAGGATACTGGCTAACAAAGGCTTCATTAAGGTTTTGCTCTCGCACACACGGATGACTGGGTGACATTACAAATGCCCAATCTAACCGCCCCATATCCTTAACTTCAAAGTCACCGCCAACCGGAATCGCCGAAGTGGCGCCAATGACGACATCGGCCCTACCCTGTGCAATGGCTTCCCAAGAACCATTAAACACTTCCATGTTGATCTGCAGCTCAGCGAACTCAAAGGTTTGATAAAACTCTTCAATCATAGGCTTCATCTTGTCGAGCTTAACCACGTTATCAAGGGTTAGACGTAAGGTTTTCTTCCAACCACGCGCAGCTCGGCGAGTTTGCGCACTGAGTTCTTCCATCTGTCTCAGCAGTTGACGAGCCTCTTCAATAAACAACTCCCCAGCAGGCGTCAGCTCTACTTTTCTTGGTAAGCGTCTGAAAAGTAGAACATCAAGCTCTTGCTCTACCTGCCTAACCCCATAGCTGATCGCCGATGGCACTTTGTGCAATTGCTCTGCAGCCGCAGTGAAGCTGCCCAAGCGAGCAACGGTATCAAGCATTTCTAACGAGGATTTAGAGAACATAAGCCTTCAAATTTTTTGATTGATAACTACATATTTTAGCGTTTTATTTTATCAGCTCTGAAAAATAGAATGTCAGCATAAATAAACAGGGGTTCTTACTCCTGAATATCTAACAATTTTTTTGATGATAAAAACATCACTACCTTTAGCTTAATGGCATCTTATGAATATTTCTAAATTTCAATTGGTCTACCTTGCAGTTCTTTCCATGCTTGGCTTTATTGCGACCGATATGTACCTTCCTGCATTTAAGGCAATGGAAGTCGATTTTGCAACTGGTCCAGAGCAGATTGCTCTGTCTCTAACCGTATTCCTTGGTGGTATGGCAATGGGTCAGATTCTTTGGGGCCTGGCGAGTGACAAGTATGGTCACCGTAATACGCTAGCGGTTGGTCTTGTTATCTTTACTGCAGCTTCATTCGGCTTAGCATTCAGTACCGAGGTATGGCACCTACTAACACTGCGCTTCATTCAAGCGATCGGTGTGTGTGCGCCTGCGGTAATTTGGCAAGCAATGGTTATTAAGCGTTACTCTCAAAGCAGCAGCCAGCAAATTTTTGCGACTATCATGCCTCTAGTAGCGCTATCTCCAGCATTAGCACCGCAACTGGGTGTGTTGCTAGCAGATAGCTTTGGTTGGCACAGTATCTTTATCACACTGACGCTAATGGGCGCATTGTTGATCGCAACGACCATGGCTCAACCAAAAGAAGCGCCAGAAGTAAAACAAACGTCGATCAAAACCGATATCAAAGCACTGCTTCATTCAAAGCCTTACATGGGTAATGTGTTGATGTTTGCTTCTGCGTCAGCAGCGTTCTTCGCTTACCTAACCGGCATGCCAGAGATCATGGCTCAGCTAGGTTATGAAGCAAAAGACATCGGTTTGAGCTTTATTCCACAAACCATTGCATTTATGGCGGGTGGTTACTTCGGTAAGCAGGCTGTGAAGAAGTATGGCGATGGTGTCGTACTAAGAAATCTTATTGGTTTGTTTAGTGTTGCTGCATTACTGATTTTCATTGCATCACAATGGGAACTGACTTCAATCTGGCCTCTACTAGCACCTTTCTGTCTAATTGCCGTAGCGAATGGCGCACTTTACCCAATCGTAGTAAACCGTGCCCTATCAAGCGCGAAACAGAGCCCTGCGACAGCGGCTGGCTTACAAAACAGCCTGCAAATCAGTATTAGTGGCCTAGCAAGTGCATTGGTTGCAACAATGGCAAGCCAAGCACTAAGCGCAACAGGTATCGCGGTAGTAATTTGTTTAGGTGCACTGTGGGTTGGCTATATTGTTTCGAATAAAGAGCTTTCTGAACACTTCGCAACACCGGATAACTCTCGAGTGGTTGCTGACGATAAACAAGACTAGTTTCTCGTTTAACGAAAACAAAAAAGAGCGAGTAATCTCGCTCTTTTTTTATATCTAAAGTTATTTAGAAAGCAGCCAGTAGCATTGCGACTGGCTTGTATCAGAATATCTTTTGGACATTAGTACTTACTTCTTAGTTGGACGTTTCCAATCAGCAATCTTACGTTCTTTAGCACGGCTGATAACTAACTCATTTTCAGAAACATCACGAGTTACTGTAGAGCCAGCACCAACGGTAGCGCCATTACCAATAGTAACTGGAGCAATTAATTGACTATCTGAGCCAACGAATACGTCATCGCCAATGATGGTCTTAAATTTGTTCGCACCGTCGTAGTTACAAGTAATCGCACCCGCACCCACATTTACACGTTGACCGATCTCAGCATCACCTAGGTAAGTAAGGTGATTCGCTTTCGAACCCTCACCAAGACGAGTGTTCTTCACTTCAACAAAGTTACCTACATGCGAATTGTTACGCATGTCAGCACCAGGACGTAGACGAGTGAAAGGACCAACTGTACAGTCTTCACCGACCGTTGCACCTTCAATTACACTGTATGGACGCACGATGGTGTTGTCATCGATCTCACAGTCTTTCAATACACAACCGGTGCCGATAACCACGTTGTCGCCAATGCTTACGCTACCTTCAATGATAACGTTAGTATCAATCTCAACATCCATACCGCACTGCAATTCACCGCGTAGATCAAAGCGGCTTGGGTCACGTAGCATAACGCCTTGCTTCAATAGTTTGTCGGCTTGCTCTGCTTGGTAAGCGCGCTCTAAACGAGCCAGTTGAGAGCGGTCGTTCACGCCTTCAACTTCAATTGGGCTTACTGGGTGTACAGCTTCTACAGCACGACCTTCATCGTGAGCCGCTGCAATAACGTCAGTCAGGTAGTATTCACCTTGTGCGTTATCGTTGCTTAAGCCAGACAACCAACGTTTCAGATCGCCACCAGTCGCCACCATAACGCCAGTGTTGATCTCTTTGATAAGCTTCTGCTCATCCGTTGCGTCTTTTTGTTCAACGATAGCGACAACAGGACCATTACGACGAATAATGCGACCGTAGCCCATTGGGTTGTCTAACACGACCGTAAGTAGCGCGATGCCACCATTTGGTTGAGCGTCTAATAGGTTTTCAATGGTTTGAGGTGAAATCAATGGAACATCACCGTATAGCACTAGTACTTTTTCATCATCAGCGAAATGTGCAGATGCCTGATCCACAGCGTGGCCAGTACCCAACTGCTCAGCTTGCAGTGCCCAGTTTACCGATTCTTCAGCTAAAGTAGCCTTCATCTGATCACCACCGTGACCGTAAACCAAGTTGATGTTTTGAGCACCAAGACCATTACATGTATCGATAACATGCTTCACCATTGGCTTACCTGCCAGCGTGTGCAGAACCTTTGGTGTGTTTGAATACATGCGAGTGCCTTTGCCCGCTGCGAGAATTACCGCACTAAACTTCATTGTAAACCTATCCAACATTATTTTTATTAAGCCGATATTGTAACCGTTTTTAGCTAACAAATTAAATTGTAATAGCTATTTAACCAGTACTGATACGTAAAGGTGCATCATTAGTCCTCAATGTGTAAACACATTTCAGGGCGGGATAACCTAAAAATGCAAAAAGGCGACCCTTAGGTCGCCTTTATCTCAGAGTCAGTAATCTTATAAAAGATTAACGACGCTGTTTTGTCAGTTCGATAACTCGTAACTGAGCAATGGCTTTAGCCAGTTCACCGGCCGCTTGTGCGAAGTCTATATCGCCATGCTGATTTTGGATATTCTCCACAGCCTTGCGTTTAGCTTCTTCCGCCTTTGCTGCGTCTAGTTCTTCACCACGGATAGCCGTATCAGCCAGTACAGTCGCTGTACCAGGTTGAACTTCTACCATACCACCAGAAACATAAATAATTTCTTCGTGGCCGTGCTGCTTAACAATACGCACCATACCAGGCTTGATAGCGGTCAGCAGTGGAGTGTGACCATGGAAAATACCAAGCTCACCCTCACTACCGGTCACCTGAAACGTCTCAACAAGGCCTGAGAAAATTTGTTTCTCTGCACTTACAACGTCTAGGTGAAAGGTTATTGCTGCCATATCGCCTCCTAGTTAGCCTTATAGCTTCTTAGCATTCTCAATAGCTTCGTCAATTGCACCACAGTACATGAACGCTTGCTCTGGAATGTCATCGTATTCACCAGATAGAAGACCTTGGAAGCCACGTAGAGTCTCTTTAAGAGGTACGTAAACGCCTGGGTCACCTGTAAATACTTCCGCTACGTGGTAAGGCTGAGTTAGGAACTTCTCAATCTTACGAGCACGAGATACAACTTGCTTATCTTCTTCAGATAGCTCGTCCATACCTAGGATAGCAATGATATCTTTCAGCTCTTTATAGCGCTGAAGAGTAGACTGAACGCCACGAGCGATGTCGTAGTGCTCTTGTCCAACTACCAATGGATCCAGTTGACGTGAAGTAGAATCTAGCGGGTCGATCGCTGGGTATAGACCCATAGATGCGATATTACGGTTAAGTACTACCGTTGCATCTAAGTGAGCGAACGTTGTTGCTGGAGACGGGTCAGTCAAGTCATCCGCAGGTACATATACCGCCTGTACAGACGTGATAGAACCAGCTTTAGTTGACGTGATACGCTCTTGTAGAACACCCATTTCTTCAGCTAGTGTAGGTTGGTAACCTACCGCAGAAGGCATACGACCTAGAAGTGCTGAAACTTCAGTACCTGCTAGTGTGTAACGGTAGATGTTATCAACAAACAGTAGAACGTCACGACCTTCGTCACGGAAACGCTCAGCCATTGTTAGACCAGTCAGTGCAACACGTAGACGGTTACCTGGTGGCTCGTTCATCTGACCGTAAACCATCGCTACTTTTGATTCTTCAGGGTTTTCGATGTTTACAACACCTGCTTCCTGCATCTCAAAGTAGAAATCGTTACCTTCACGAGTACGCTCACCTACACCTGCAAATACAGATAGGCCTGAGTGTTGAAGTGCGATGTTGTTGATAAGTTCCATCATGTTAACGGTCTTACCTACACCAGCACCACCGAATAGACCGATTTTACCACCCTTAGCGAATGGACAAATCAAGTCGATTACTTTAACACCAGTTTCTAGAAGAGAAGTCTCGTTAGACTGCTCTTCGTAGCTTGGAGCTTCGCGGTGAATTGCGTAATGCTCTTCAGCACCGATTTCACCACACTCATCAATTGCGTCACCTAGGACGTTCATGATACGACCAAGTGTCTTAGTACCTACTGGTACCGAGATTGGAGCGCCAGTATTTTCAACTGTCAAACCACGACGTAAACCATCAGAGCTACCCATTACGATTGCGCGTACTACGCCACCGCCAAGTTGTTGCTGAACTTCAAGAACTAGACGTTCTGTCACTTCATTAACATTCAGAGCATCGTATACACGAGGTACTTCGCCCTGTGGGAACTCTACGTCGACTACCGCACCAATGATCTGTACGATCTTACCTGTAGCCATCGTTAATCCTCTAACTATTTAGTTTTACCTAAGCTTAAACCGCAGCTGCGCCTGAAACGATCTCAGAAAGTTCTTGTGTAATCGCCGATTGACGGGCTTTGTTATACACAAGTTCTAAGTCATCAATAATGTCACCAGCGTTATCTGTTGCTGATTTCATTGCAATCATTCGAGCTGCTTGCTCACAAGCAAGATTCTCGACCACACCTTGATACACTTGAGATTCGACGTATCGAACTAATAGTGCATCTAGTAGTGGTTTTGGCTCGGGCTCATAAATGTAGTCCCAAGAATGACTGCGTTTCATTTCTTCGCTGTCTGATTTAGGCAAAGGAAGTAATTGATCGATCGTTGGTTCTTGAACCATAGTGTTTTCAAATCTGTTAAACACTACGAACAGGCGATCCAATTCACCTTCATCATATTTCTTCAGCATAACGCTTACAGAGCCAATCAAGTCTTCAAGGCTTGGGCGATCACCCAGACCAGAAACTTGAGCTGCTACTTTCGCGCCGCTGTTATTGAAAAATGCTGTTGCTTTAGAACCTACAATTGCAAGCTCTACATCAGCACCTTTCTCAGACCAATCTTTCATGTCGTTCATAGCTTTTTTGAACAAGTTAATGTTCAAACCACCACAAAGACCACGGTCTGTAGAAACGATGATGTAACCAACACGTTTGGCTTCACGTTCCTCAAGATAAGGATGCTTATACTCGAGGCTACCATTAGCCAAATGACCGATCACTTTACGCATTGTTTCTGCATATGGACGAGTAGCTTCCATTGCGTCTTGAGAACGACGCATTTTCGAAGCTGCTACCATTTCCATTGCTTTCGTAATCTTCTGTGTGCTTTTAACACTACCGATTTTATTACGTATCTCTTTTGCGCCGGCCATCGTTACTCTCCGTTAATGGTATGAGGTGGCCCTAAGACCACCTACCAATTACCAGGTCTGGGTTGCCTTGAAATCGTCAACAAGCTTCTTCAGCTCAGCTTCGATTTCTTTGTTGAAAGCACCCGTTGCGTCGATCTGTGTTGCTAGATCAGCGTATTGACCACGAGCAAACGACAGTAAAGCAGCTTCAAAATCTAGAACTTTTGACAGTTCTACGTCTTGAAGGTATCCACGCTCTGCAGCGAAGATTACTAGAGCTTGGTCAAATACAGACATAGGAGCATATTGTTTCTGCTTCATCAGTTCTGTAACTTTTTGACCGTGGTCTAGTTGCTTTTTGGTCGCTTCATCAAGATCCGATGAGAACTGTGCAAATGCTGCTAGTTCACGGTATTGAGCTAGAGCAGTACGGATACCGCCAGATAGCTTCTTGATGATTTTAGTCTGCGCCGAACCACCTACACGAGAAACTGAGATACCAGGGTCAACAGCTGGACGTACGCCCGCGTTGAATAGTTCAGTTTGTAGGAAGATCTGACCATCAGTAATCGAGATTACGTTCGTTGGTACGAATGCAGATACGTCACCAGCTTGCGTTTCGATGATAGGAAGAGCAGTTAAAGAACCAGTCTTGCCTGTCACTTCACCGTTAGTGAATTTTTCTACGTATGCTTCGCTTACACGAGCAGCACGCTCTAGTAGACGAGAGTGAAGGTAGAAAACATCACCAGGGAACGCTTCACGGCCAGGTGGACGCTTAAGTAGTAGTGAAATTTGACGGTAAGCTACCGCTTGCTTAGATAGATCATCATAAACAATCAGTGCATCTTCGCCGCGATCACGGAAGTATTCACCCATCGCACAACCAGCATACGGTGCAAGGTATTGCAGCGCAGCAGATTCAGAAGCAGATGCAACAACAACAACAGTGTTAGCCAGTGCGCCGTGCTCTTCTAGTTTGCGAACTACGTTAGCAATAGTCGACGCTTTTTGGCCGATAGCTACGTAGATAGAGAAAATACCAGAGTCTTTCTGGTTGATAATCGCATCGATCGCCATTGCTGTTTTACCAGTCTGACGGTCACCGATTACTAGTTCACGTTGACCACGACCGATAGGGATCATTGAGTCAACTGACTTGTAACCAGTTTGAACAGGTTGATCTACCGATTTACGGTCGATTACACCTGGTGCGATAATTTCTACAGGCGAAGTTAGTTTCGCTTCGATAGGACCTTTACCATCAATTGGCTCACCTAGCGTGTTTACAACACGACCAAGCATTTCAGGACCTACTGGTACTTCAAGAATACGACCAGTACCTGTAACTTTCATGCCTTCCTGTAGGTCAGCATACGGGCCCATTACAACAGCACCAACCGAATCACGGTTCAAGTTTAGTGCTAGCGCGTAACGGCCACCCGGTAGTTCGATCATTTCACCTTGCATCACGTCCGCTAGGCCGTGGATGCTAAGGATGCCATCGCTTACAGAAACGATAGTACCTTCATTGCGAGCTTCACTAACAACGTCGAAAGATTCAATACGTTGTTTAATTAGATCGCTAATTTCAGTGGAATTAAGTTGCATGCTCCAATCCCCATTAAGACTGCAATGCATCGCTCAGGCGGTCTAAACGACTACGCGCTGAGTTATCGATGACTAGGTCTCCGGCTCGAATAATAACTCCACTAAGTAGAGTCTCATCTATACTGCAATTCAGCTGAACTTTGCGCGCTAGGCGCAGTTCCAATTTGCTGATGATGCTTGTGCGCTGTTCTTCAGAAAGTTCAACCGCTGAAGTAACATCAACGTCGATTTCTTTCTCGTGCTCTTGTTTAAGCAATAAGAACTGTTTACAAACATCAGGAAAGGCCATTAAACGACCATTCTCTGCCATCACTTTAATTAAGTTCTGGCCGAATTCATCAAATTGTTCGCCACAAATTACAATGAATATTTCAGCTAACTTTTCAGCAGTCATTGAACTGCTTAATAAATTATGAACATCATCATTTTGTGCCACTTCGGCAGCAAAAGTAAGCATTTGACCCCATTGGTCTAGCTCACCTTTATCTACCGCAAAGTCAAACGCTGCTTTAGCATAGGGGCGTGCGATTGTAGTCAAATCAGACATATACAGCCCCTTGCTTTAAAGTTTTGCAGTAATGTTGTTAAGAAGATCATTGTGTACATCTTTATCGATTGTACGCTCAAGGATTTTCTCAGCACCAGCTATAGCCAGAGTTGCGACTTGTTTGCGCAGGTCATCACGGGCACGTGTGCGTTCAGCTTCAATTTCAGCTTCAGCTTGCGTTAGGATCTTCTGGCGTTCTGCCTGAGCCTCTTCGCGAGCTTCATCAATAATTTGAGCTTTACGTTTGTTTGCCTGATCAATAACCTCAGTTGCAGTGCGCTTCGCTTCCTTCATTTGCTCAGAAGCGTTGGCTTGTGCCAGGTTCAAGTCTTTAGCAGCGCGTTCAGCGGCTACAAGACCGTCAGCAATTTTCTTCTGACGTTCTTCAATTGCTTGCATGATTGGTGGCCATACATATTTCATGCAGAACCAAACAAACAGCGAAAAAGCAATTGCTTGACCTAACAGAGTTGCGTTCATATTCACAACAGCTACTCCTCGTTAAGAATCAACTACAAAAATTTAATTAACTATTAAGAGTTAATTAGCCTGCTAGCTGACTTACAAATGGGTTAGCAAACGTGAATAGTAGTGCGATTACGATACCGATCATTGGAACAGCATCCAGTAGACCAGCGATGATGAACATCTTAACTTGTAGCATTGGAGCCATTTCAGGTTGACGCGCAGCGCCTTCTAGGAATTTACCACCAAGAATAGCAAAACCAATTGCAGTACCTACGGCACAAAGACCAACAATGATAGCAACAGCGATTGCTGAAAAACTTAGTACAGTTTCCATTTACGTTCTCCGATTAACATTAATAGTTAGAATAAAGCTTAAAAATTTTTTTAGTGATCACTATCTTCATGGGCCATTGATAGGTAAACGATTGTCAACATCATGAAAACAAACGCTTGAATCAAAATAACCAAGATATGGAAGATAGCCCAAGGTAGTGCACCTACCCATTGTAAGTACCACGGTAGCATTGCCGCGATAAGAATAAACACCACCTCACCCGCAAACATATTACCAAATAAACGCATACCTAGAGATAGTGGCTTCGCTAATAGCGAAATTACCTCAAGTACCAAGTTAAATGGAATCATGATTGGGTGATTAAATGGATGCAGTGCCAATTCTTTAGCAAATCCGCCTAAGCCTTTTACTTTGATGCTGTAGTAGATCATCAGAGCAAAAACACCTAAAGCCATTGCCATTGTTATATTTACATCAGCTGTAGGAACCACTTTCAAGTAAGGGATACCTAGCCAATGCTCTGCAGGATACGGTAAGAAATCGATAGGCACTAAGTCCATCAAGTTCATTATGATAATCCAGCAGAATATAGTCAGTGCTAATGGAGCTACCAGAGGATTGCGGCCATGGAAAGTTTCTTTAACGTTGTCGCCAACGAATTCCACTACCATTTCAACAAAACACTGAAGCTTACCAGGTACACCTACTGTTGCTTTCTTAGCGACTGAGCGAAAAACCCAAAGGAATAACACCCCTGTCAGCACAGAAAAAAACAGACTGTCTATATGTACGTTCCAGAAACTTGTTTCCTCTACAAGACCAAACTTAGCTAAAGAAAGGTTTTGTAAATGGTGTTCAATGTATCCGGATGCTGTTGGCGCAGCCATAACTCATCCTATTTTTTATTGTTAATGAAAAGCACTGGCGCAAAGATATTAATACCTAGAACCAGTAAATAGGTCAGTTTGAGGGGAATTAATTCCACCTGCATATACATGTAGACAATAGAGAATAGTAAAACTGTGATTAAGATTTTGAGCACTTCGCCAGCATAGAACGACGCCGCAACTAACTTAGTTGCACGAGCTCCACAAAATAGGAAAGCACACACACAAAAAACTACATTCGCGATGACAAAAATACCGCCACCGATTAATGCAGCAAAACCCCAATCAGGATTAACAGCTAAACCTAACCCTATCGCCACTAATATAACCGCGCTAAGCTCGATCAATAACATTTGCTTTGCAAGCACTCGTCCTGGTCTTGCTAACGCCGCTACCATGTATTCGTTCCTCTTTAAGCCCACTTTACCACTCGCTTATAAGCGTGCTGAGAAATTGGCGAAAATTATACGTTCAGCCAAATTGATTGCAATCACAATGCAGCAATCTTTTACATTTTTGCATACAAACCGACAACTTTTGTACGAAATTACTTGTTTATTACATAATTGACCTAAATCAATTATCTCATTTAGTACTCTAGTTTAGCAATAAGTTGCTCTAATTTGTGAGGCTCATCAAGAGTAATCGTCACTTTTGACTTACCGCTAACAGAACGAGTAACTGAAACGTTTGCTTGCAATTTTTCCGTGAGTCTTCGTGAAAGTTCGATAGCTTCTGTGTCTTCAGGCTTCGATTCTGGTTCAACGTCTGGTTTTAAGCACTTTTTGACAAGCTGCTCAGTTTGACGCACGGTCATTTTTTTGGTTGCCGCAGTGTTTGCTGCTTCAATCTGGGTATCACCTTCAAGCGCAAGCAATGCTCGAGCATGACCCATTTCCAGTTGTTTATTGGAAACTAAACCTTTTACTTCATTTTCTAGCTGATTTAGACGTAATAAGTTACTAACCGTTGCTCTCGATTTACCGATCACTTCGGCGACTTGTTGATGTGTCAGCTCGAATTCGTTCTGTAAGCGCTCTAGCGCTTGTGCTTCTTCGATAACATTCAAGTCTTCACGCTGAATGTTCTCAATCAATGCCATCGCAATCGCAGCTTTGTCTTCAACCTTCTTGACCAAGCACGGCACCTGTTTTAAGCCAGCTTGACGCGCAGCTCTCCAACGGCGCTCACCAGCGATAATCTCATATTGACCATACGCTAAAGGACGCACGACGATAGGTTGAATAATACCTTGAGATTGAATAGATGCGGCCAGCTCTTCTAGCGCTTCTGGCGCCATATCCTTACGCGGTTGATATACGCCTGGCTTCAAGCTACCAATGGCAATCTCTGTGAACTCGCCTTCTGCAGACAAAGCCTGACTATGAGAAGCAACTTGTTGTTTTTCACGAGCCAATGAGCTAGTTGCAAGCAATGCATCTAACCCTTTTCCTAAACCACGCTTAGACATTGAGCGAATTCCTTTGGTTAGACCTATACTGGGACTTCTTCACGACGCAACATTTCGCCTGCAAGAGCAAGATATGCCTTAGCACCTGCGGAATACTTGTCGTAGTACATTGCTGGCTTGCCATGACTCGGCGCTTCTGCCAAACGTACATTTCGAGGGATCACAGTTCGGTAAACTTTGCTACCGAAGTGTTTTTTGAGTTGATCAGAGACTTCATTCGATAAGCGGTTACGAGGATCATACATTGTACGAAGAAGACCTTCGATCTTCAGATTCTCGTTTACTACCGCAGCGAGCTTACTGATGGTATCCATCAACGCAGTCAAACCTTCCAAAGCAAAATATTCACATTGCATAGGAACCAATACGGAATCGGCCGCAGCCATCGCGTTGATTGTAAGAAGGTTTAATGAAGGTGGGCAATCAATAAAGATGAAATCATAGTTGTCGCGAATGGATTCGAGTGCGTTTTTTAAACGAACTTCACGAGCAAATACTTCCATTAACTTGATTTCTGCCGCAGTCACATCACCGTTTGCGGCGATGAGGTCATAATTGCCAGATGTACTTCGGCAAACTACCTCATCAAATGGGGTGTCTTCAACCAGCAAATCGTAAGCAGTTGCTTCAACTTGATACTTGTCGACACCGCTCGCCATAGTGGCATTACCTTGAGGATCGAGGTCAACAACCAATATCTTGCGTTTTGTTGCCGCCATTGATGCTGCCAAATTAATGCAAGTTGTTGTTTTTCCTACGCCGCCCTTCTGGTTGGCAATTGCTACGATTTTACCCACTATGGCCTCGCTGATTATCCCTGACGCGATAAAGTAACTAGATGACGCTCTCCATCAAGCTCTGGCACTTGCAAAGCTTTAATGTCTGTCACTGAACACCATTCAGGTAACAGGTCGATTTCGTCTCTAGGATGTTGTCCCTTAAGAGCCAAAAATACACCGGATTGCTCTTTAGGTAAATGGTGACACCACTCTACCATGTCTGTCATTGACGCAAATGCGCGACTGAGCACGGCATCAAACTTTTCTTCTGGTTGAAACTCTTCAACACGACTTTGAACCGGTACCACGTTGTCGATGCCTAATTCATGAATCACTTGTTTAATAAAACGAATACGCTTACCTAGGCTATCGAGCAAGTAAAACTCGCAGTCAGGGTTCATGATTGAGAGCGGAATCCCAGGAAGACCAGGGCCTGTACCTACATCAATAAAGCGCTTGCCTTGTAAGTGAGTGCTAACAATGATGCTATCTAAGATATGTTTCACCATCATTTCTTGCGGGTCACGAACTGACGTTAAGTTGTAAGCCTTGTTCCACTTGTTCAGTAACTCAACGTAGCCAACCAATTGGCCACGTTGCTTTTCAGATACTTCAAGTTCAGTCTGGCCAATCAGGTGATCCAGTTTTTCGCGTAATGCACTCATTATGCTTCCTCACCCTTTTTCAGCAGGCCGTGTTTTTTCAAATAAACCAACAGAATTGAGATTGCTGCAGGCGTAATACCTGAAATTCGAGAAGCAATACCAATTGAGTCAGGCTTAGCAGTCGTTAGTTTAAGAACCACTTCGTTAGAAAGTCCTTTCACCTTGCTGTAATCGATATCAGCAGGCAATTTGGTATTTTCATGACGCAGTGATTTTTCAATTTCGTCTTGTTGACGCTGGATATAACCATCGTACTTCACTTGGATCTCAACTTGCTCGGATGCTTGTTGATCTTCCAATGCAGGGCCAAAACGATCCAATGCCGTTAGCTGTGAATAAGTCATTTCAGGACGACGAAGAAGATCTTCACCGCTTGCTTCACGAGACATAGGTGTTTTTAGAATTTGGTTCAGTTGATCAACATCTTCAGACTTTGGATTAATCCACGTTTCTTTTAGACGTTGACGTTCCTTCTCCATGTTTTCTACTTTCTCGTTGAATCGAGCCCAACGAGCATCATCCACCAAGCCAAGCTCACGCGACTTCTCAGTCAAGCGGATATCAGCGTTGTCTTCACGAAGTAACAAACGGTATTCCGCACGAGACGTGAACATACGGTAAGGTTCTTTGGTACCCATCGTCGATAGATCATCAATAAGAACGCCCATGTAAGCTTGGTCACGACGCGGGCTCCAGCCCTCTTTGCCTTGTGTAAACAAACTTGCATTCAGACCGGCCATCAAGCCTTGTGCTGCCGCTTCTTCGTAGCCAGTGGTACCGTTGATTTGACCGGCAAAGAATAGACCCTTAATAAACTTAGTTTCGTAAGTCAGCTTAAGGTCGCGAGGATCAAAGAAATCATACTCGATCGCATAGCCTGGGCGGACGATATGAGCATTTTCAAAACCTTTCATTGAGTGAACGATTTTTACCTGAACATCAAATGGCAGACTTGTCGAGATACCATTCGGGTATAGCTCATGGGTCGTCAGACCTTCAGGTTCAATGAAAATCTGGTGACTGTTCTTGTCAGCAAAACGCATCACTTTGTCTTCAATCGATGGACAGTAGCGCGGGCCAATACCTTCAATCACGCCCGCGTACATTGGGCTGCGATCGAGATTGGCGCGAATAACGTCATGCGTATTTTCGTTGGTATGCGTGATGTAGCATGGAATTTGGCGAGGCTGTTGAGCTCGGCTACCCATGAACAAGAATACAGGTGTTGGGTTATCACCGTGCTGAACCTCTAACTCTGAAAAATCAACGCTACGTGCATCGATACGAGGAGGTGTACCCGTTTTCAGGCGATCAACTCGGAATGGAAGATCACGAAGACGGTCAGCCAGTGCGATCGATGGTGGATCACCAGCGCGACCGCCTGAAGAACTTTCCATACCAATATGGATCTTTCCACCTAGAAATGTACCGACCGTCAGTACCACTGCGTTAGCGCGGAACTTAAGGCCCATCTGTGTAACAACACCCACCACTTGATCCTGCTCAACGATCAAGTCATCAACCGATTGTTGAAACAGAGTTAGGTTTGGTGTGTTTTCAAGAACATTTCGAACAAAGGCTTTGTAAAGCGCGCGGTCAGCTTGTGCACGAGTTGCACGTACCGCTGGACCTTTTGATGCGTTTAACGTTCTGAACTGAATACCTGCATGATCAATAGCTTGCGCCATTAATCCACCCATTGCATCGACCTCTTTTACCAAGTGGCCCTTACCGATCCCGCCAATAGCAGGGTTGCAAGACATTTGTCCCAACGTATCGATATTATGAGTGAGTAGTAACGTACTTTGACCAGTACGTGCAGATGCGAGTGCGGCTTCCGTTCCTGCATGGCCACCACCAACAACGATGACGTCAAATTTTTCGTGATAAAGCATGAACCGACCTCGGGTATTCAAACGTTTTCTAGATTGATAAAAAGGAGCGATATTCTACCTGTTTTCATAGCTTGAGAAAACGTTTTTGGGATTTTTCGATAAAGCTGTTTTTAATTAATATAGATAAGATCTTTATAGAGATCTTTTATTATATCTATTATTAGGATCGAGGGTGTCTGTGGATAAGTCAAAAATGATCAACAAGATCATGGATCTTTTTTGGATCAAAGCATGTGATCTAACTTTGATCATGATGAGGATTAGCTGGGATCAAAATGGCTACTTATTCACAGGGGGGAATTGGCTTGAAAGTTGTTATTTGGATAACTATAGGTTAATCACCGTATATGTATGATCTTATCCACAGAGAAAATTGAGGTTTTTGCTTTAATTTTCGAATTTTTTTCAAAAAAGTTATTCACAGTCACGATATTCAGAGACAAAAAAAGCGGCATAAGCCGCTTTAGGGGGAAATTGAGGGACTAGAACTGGTCACTATGATCGTTAAACCACTCTTCAGCTGCATCCTCAGGTACCGGAGTTTCCAATACATCGATGGTAAAGCAGTCTGAAATAGGCTGTGCACCGAGTTTTTTCAGTTGGCTGTGGACTGATTTTCCCGCAGAACAGAAGGTATCGTAACTTGAATCACCAAGTGCGATAACAGCATAACGAATAGCACTTAAATCTGGAGATTCTTGAGTCAATGCGTTGATCAACGGTTGGATATTATCAGGAAAATCGCCCGCACCATGTGTTGATGTCACCACTAACCAAGTACCTTGCTGAGGAATATTATTGTATTCAGGCTGATTATGAAGTTCTATCTCGTGCCCTTGAGCCTCTAGAAGATCGTTAAGGTGATCGCCAACGTATTCAGCGCCACCTAAGGTGCTGCCTGTAATAATGTGGATCATTAAGCTGTCCTTACAAAAGAAAAGGCCAGCGTAAGCCAGCCTTTATAGTTATTTACCGATACAGAATGAAGAGAAGATTCGACCTAAAAGATCATCGGAACTGAACTCGCCTGTGATCTCATTGAGGTGCTGTTGGGTGATACGAAGCTCTTCTGCTAATATCTCTCCGGCCATGTAGCCTTCAAGCTGCTGTTGCCCAATATCAAGGTGTTCCGATGCGCGTTCTAGTGCATCCAAGTGGCGGCGGCGCGCCATAAAGCCACCTTCATGACCACCAGCAAAGCCCATGCAATCCTTGAGATGGCTACGCAGAGCGTCGACACCTTGGCCTGTTTTTGCTGATAAGCGAATTAGGGTTGGATCGTTAACATGACAAATGCCTAACTCTTCACTGGTTTGATCCGCTTTATTACGAATTACCGTCATTCCGATGTTGTCTGGTAGACGATCAACGAAATCTGGCCAGATATCTTTCGGGTCTGTTGCGTCTGTTGTCGTGCCATCAACCATAAATAAAACTCGGTCTGCCTGAGCAATTTCTTCCCAAGCGCGTTCAATACCGATTTTTTCTACTTCATCAGAGGCATCACGCAGGCCTGCGGTATCGATAATGTGCAGTGGCATACCGTCAATATGGATATGTTCACGCAATACATCACGTGTGGTGCCGGCAATATCGGTCACAATCGCAGATTCTTTGCCAGACAGCGCATTCAATAGGCTCGATTTACCGGCATTTGGGCGACCTGCAATCACGACCTTCATGCCTTCACGCATGATCGCACCTTGATTCGCTTCTTGGCGTACAGCTTCGAGGTTATCGATGATAGCCTGTAAGTCAGTACTGACTTTACCGTCAGCAAGAAAATCAATTTCTTCTTCTGGGAAATCGATCGCTGCTTCAACGTAGATTCTTAAGTAAATAAGAGAATCTACAAGCGTATTAATGCGTTTAGAGAATTCGCCTTGTAGCGATTGAAGCGCCGATTTTGCTGCTTCTTCTGAACTGGCATCAATTAAGTCAGCAATCGCTTCGGCTTGAGTTAAATCCATCTTATCGTTCAAGAAGGCACGTTCTGAAAACTCACCTGGACGCGCTGCACGTACGCCTGAAATGGCTAGGATGCGTTTGATTAGCATATCCATAACCACTGGGCCGCCGTGGCCTTGCAACTCTAATACGTCTTCGCCGGTAAACGAGTGCGGGTTAGGGAAGTAAAGCGCGATGCCTTGGTCGAGTTCGATGCCATCGTCAGATTTAAACGGTAGGTACTCAGCGTAGCGAGGCTTGAGTGTTTTTCCTGTTACTTCTAGGGCAACCTGAGTCGCCAATGGGCCGGAAACGCGGATAATACCGACGCCACCACGGCCGGGCGCGGTCGCTTGAGCAACAATCGTATCTGTAGTCATAGTTGTGCCTGCTAGCATGTGAGAGCCAAAAAGGGGCGTTCACGATTAATCAATTAGCTGAATTGTAATCAGCTAAAAACAAAAAGGCGACCTTTTGGTCGCCTTTCTTTATCTCTTTCTATTATCGAACTTACTTAGAATGTAAGCCTTTCTTTTCCAGCGCGCGGTAGATAAGCGTTTGCTGAATCAGAGTTACGATGTTCGATACTAGCCAGTAAAGAACCAGACCTGAAGGGAAGAACAGGAAGAAGAATGTAAACATAACCGGCATAAAGGTCATGATCTTCTGCTGCATTGGATCCGTTACAGTTGTCGGGCTCATCTTCTGGATTAGGAACATTGAAGCACCCATCAGAAGTGGCAAGATGTAGTATGGGTCTTGTGCTGAAAGGTCAGTAATCCAACCGAAGAACGGTGAGTGACGCAGTTCAACAGATTCCATTAGTGCCCAGTATAGCGAAATGAAGATCGGCATTTGCAAGATGATAGGTAAACAGCCACCAAGTGGGTTTACTTTCTCTTTCTTGTACAGCTCCATCATTTCTTGGCTCATGCGTTGACGGTCGTCGCCAATACGCTCACGCATTGCTGTCAGCTTAGGCTGAAGCATACGCATTTTCGCCATAGACGTGTACTGAGCTTTCGTTAGTGGGTACATCGCACCACGAACGATAAACGTTAGACAGATGATCGCTAGACCCCAGTTCACAACGATGCCTTGAATGAACGAAAGCAGAGTATGAAGTGGTTTAGCAATGAACCATAACCAACCGTAGTCAACTACTAGGTCTAGGTTCGGTGCAACAGCAGCCATTTGGTCTTGAAGTTTAGGACCAACCCAAAGCGTTGCTTTAAAGCTTGCTTCGTCGCCAGTAGCGATGGTTTTGTTCGGCATACGAACACCGATGTCGCCAAGGTTACCGATTACACGAGTGTAAAGGTTGCTGCCTGCTTCGTCGCGTGGGATCCATGCACTTGCAAAGTAGTGCTGAATCATCGCTGCCCAACCTTGACCATTTGCTAGGTTAAGAGACAGGTTGCGATCTTGCATGTCGTCGAAGCTGTATTTTTTGTAACGCGTATCTTCCGTAGAGTAAGCACCACCACGGTAAGTTGGCATTGTTAAGCTACCGCCGTCATCCATAACATTTTGACGTAGGTGAGCGTACATGCCGAATGTCGCGTTAGTACCAGAGTTGTTGACTACATCGTATTCAACATCCATTGCGTAGCTGCCACGCTTAAGGACGAATGTTTTCGTGTAATCAAGGCCGTTCGCTTGGTAAGTCATCGGGATGCGTAGTTCATCCTGACCATCAGCAAGCGTGAAGCTGTCTGCTGAAACCGAGTAGCTAGGGCGGTTAGTGCTGCTTAAATCGATACCTTGAGGGCCAACTAGACCGCTTTGTGCGATAAATTGGTGACCAGGTTCGTTCTTAAGAAGAACAAACGTATCTTCAGAATCAAACTCAGCAGAGTAATCATTTAGGTTTGCTTGAACGACATCACCACCAACCGTATCAATTGACAGAGTCAGTACATCAGTTGTTACTGTGATAGTTTTTGCAGAAGCGACTTGTTGGCCCGGAGCTGGGTCTAAGTCATCTGCATAAGATGGCGCTGGTAGGGTGCTGCCAGATTGTGCCTGCTCAATCGCTTGTGGAGCTGGGTTCTGAGCTACGTTCCATTGTTGGAACAGTAGGAAAGAAACCAAAGCCAATGCGATTAACAGGATATTACGTTGAGAATCCATCGTTATTTATCTCTGTCTTGTTTTTGGACTGGTGGAACGGGGTCAAAGCCCCCTTCGTTCAAAGGATGGCATTTTAATAGACGTTTGCCTGATAACCAACACCCTTTTACAAAACCGTGAGCTTTCAACGCTTCTATCGCATATAAAGAGCAGGTTGGAGTAAATCGGCAGCGTGGGCCGATGAGTGGACTAATAAACCATCTATAAAAATAGATGGGTATTAGCGCTATCCACGCGAAGGGCGAGACAGGCGAAGCCATAATTTGTCGAGTAGCTTGAACATTTCTTCATTGCTTAAATCTTGCGCGCTCTTCTTAGCGATTACAACAAAATCTTTGTTAGGAAGTTTGTGTTGAGTGTTACGAAAGCTTTCACGAGTAAGACGCTTGAATCGGTTACGACCCACGGCGGTTTTAATCTGCTTTTTCGGAACAGCTAATCCAAGGCGAGGATTTGAAAGAGAGTTATTTCGGGCAATGATGGTGAAATGAGGGGAGCCTGCTCGATGAGCTTGCTTGAAGACATTCTGATAATGTTCGGGAGTTAACAAGCGTAACTCCCGACCGAAGGCTAGCTTATTCAAAATAATCAAAGATTACTTAGAAAGACGCTTACGGCCTTTTGCACGACGTGCATTGATTGTTGCGCGACCGTTCTTAGTAGCCATGCGAGCACGGAAACCGTGAGTACGCTTACGCTTTAGAACTGTAGGTTGAAAAGTGCGTTTCATTGTAATTACCTTACTGATCAGTAGTTTTAGGTTTTTGTTAAACCCGGCGTGGGCATTTTTTCTCTTCTTTATATAAGAAAGGAAAACCGACGCCTCTCAACAAAGAGGCGGAATTGTAATCACTGTCACAAAAAGTGTCAATGATTGGGTTAACTAAAATTCCGGTCGGGGGATTATACGTAGAATAACTAAAATCACAAGGATCCTTATTCGATCCCGACCTTATTTAAGAATTTCTTTAATTTAGGATCCTGTGGATTACCAAAAATATCCTGTGGAGATCCCTGTTCGACAATGTGACCATCAGCCATGAAGATCACTCGGTCTGCGACCTCTCTAGCGAACTGCATTTCATGGGTAACCACCAGCATGGTTTGATGCTGATTTGCCAGTTTTTTCATTAAGTTAAGCACTTCGCCAACCCACTCAGGATCGAGCGCTGAAGTAGGCTCATCAAACAATAAAAGCTCTGGTTGCAGAGCCATCGCACGGCCAATACCAACACGCTGCTGCTGGCCACCAGAGAGCGCTGCTGGATAGCTATCTGTTTTTTCTCCTAGGCCAATATCATCGAGTATTTGTTGTGCTTTTTCATGAGCTTGCTGCTTTTTCCAACCACGAACGGTAATCAAACCTTCGGCAATATTCTGCCTTGCCGTTTGGTGAGCGAACAGTGCATAGTTTTGGAACACAAAACCGGTCTTACGGCGCAGTGCAAGCACCTCTGCTTTAGTGTGTTTCTGAGTATCAACCTTGATATCATCAATCGAAATCGTACCTTGATCGGCTTGCTCTAGAAAATTCACACAACGCAGCAGGGTAGACTTACCCGTACCACTTGAACCTATGATGACAATTATCTCACCTTGCTTGATTTCGAGGTCGATCCCTTTCAATACTTCGGTGTCACCAAACTGCTTGTGGATATTTTGTAATTTGATCATCGTACATACGCCTTATTCAGTTTCACTTCGGCCCAAATTTGAATACGAGTGAGGATAACCACCACGCCCCAGTAAATCAGCGCGACTGCTAAGAAAGCCTCGAAGAAGCGGAAACTTGAAGAAGCTTCCATCTGAGCTTTAGCCATGATTTCTGCCACACCTAAGGTGAAAGCAAGGGAAGTCGACTTAATCATGTCTATGAAATAGTTCATTAAAGAAGGCAGTGCCACACGTGTCGCTTGCGGCAAGATCACTCGACGCATGGCTTGGCTGGTTGTCATACCGACTGACAGGCTTGCTTCCATTTGGCTACGATCGATACCGATAATCGCGGCACGAATACTTTCAGCCATGTAAGCAGCAAAGTGTAAGGTTAAGCCGATAACCGCGGCGCCAAACGCATCAAGTCCAACCATCCACGGAAACACTTGTGGTAGGCCATAGTATAGAAGAAACAGTTGCACCAGCAGTGGTGTGCCTCGGAAGAAGCTAATATACAGCTGGCTAAGCTGGTCGAGTACTGGGATTTTGAATACACGAATGTTCGCCAGTATCAAAGATAGAATTAGGGCGAAAAATAAGCCCCAGATTGCCATCTCCATAGTGGTGCCTAAATACTTCAGCAGTATTGGCAACAGACCTAGCATGTAATTAAAGTCAAATCCCATAATCTATCTCATATTTTTATTGGAAGTATTGTTTGGAAATACTGTTATATCAGGCTTTTTAATCAGTGCACAAAAGCAAAAAGCCCACCGCTGTGTAAAGCAGTGGGCCTTAAATGGGAAAGTGAGTCGTTACTTCTGAGTAATGTCCGCACCAAACCATTTCTGAGAGATACTTTCTAGCGTACCATCTGCGCGCATTGCTGCTAATGCTTCGTTTACTTCTGCTTGCAGTTTTTGACCGTTGTCATTGTTTACGAAAGGCCAAGCATTTTCGATTGTCTCGAATGGTTGTCCTGCTAGCTGTAATGGTAGACCAGTCTTCTTGATAAGCTCTAGTGCTGATAGGCGATCCATTACGAATGCGTCGGCACGACCAAGAGCGACATCATGTTCAATACCGGTATCGTAGGTTTTGACATTGATTTTGCCTTCTTTGTCGTAGCTGCGCAGCAGTTGCTCAAAGTTTGAGCCAAGGTTTACCGCAACCGTCTTACCATCTAGGTCTTCGATACCTTTAATGCTGTCATTACCTTTACGAACGGTAATTTGTGCGCCGTCTACTACGTAAGGGTCTGCGAATAGGTATTTCGCTTTACGTGCATCCGTTATTGTAATTTGGTTTGAAATGGTATCGATTCGACCCGTTTCAAGAAGACCAAACAGACCAGAGAAGTTTGCCGTTACGTATTCAACGCTATAGTCATTACGTTTACCGATCTCATCCCATAAATCCACTTCAAAACCTTGTAGTTGGTCTTGTTTAACGAACGTAAATGGGAAGTAGCGACCAGACATGCCGACTTTAACTTCAGTCGCGGCTTGAACAGTAGCAGCAGAGAGTGCGATAGCCGCAATTGCAGCCTTAATCCAGTTATTCATTTGGTAACTCCTTATATTTATAGGGTTGGATGTTACTGGGAAAATGCTCAATAGAATAAATAACCAGATGTTATTAACCATAACCAGATCGTATTCTCGATTTGGGGATAACTAGCAAGGATCCGGGCATAAGTGGATCGTTGTGTGAGTAAAGTAGGGGCAAGATGTGTGGATCCATCCAGTTTTGCACTATTTATTGTGAATAACTTGGATCTTATTCACTGGATCTGTGATCAATTGCTGGTGATCTGACTTATCAACAGGTAAAATTAGCGGTCATTTCATATAACTTAAATAGAGTGGGGCACCGTGTCATCTTCGCTTTGGTTGCAATGCTTGCAACAGCTTCAAGAAGAGTTACCAGCTACAGAATTCAGTATGTGGGTACGTCCGTTACAAGCGGAGCTCAATGGTAATACTCTAACTCTATTTGCACCAAACCGATTTGTACTCGATTGGGTGCGCGATAAGTACCTAAATAGCATTAACCGTTTGCTACAAGAATATTGTGGTAATGATATCCCGCATCTTCATTTTGAGATTGGAAGTAAACGAGTCATTGCTCCAAGGTCTGAGGCTATCGCCCCTGCTCGTACACGTACTGCTGCTGATGTAGCTGCTGAGTCGTCTGCACCTGCGCAGCTACAAGCACGCAAACCAGTACACAATATCTGGCGTGATGAAGAACCTGTAGCGGTTGACCTTAATCACCGTTCAAACGTGAACCCAAAACATAAGTTCAATAACTTTGTTGAAGGTAAGTCGAACCAACTGGGTTTGGCTGCGGCACGTCAGGTTTCTGATAACCCAGGAACCGCTTACAACCCGTTGTTTTTGTATGGCGGTACTGGTTTAGGTAAAACGCACTTGTTGCATGCGGTGGGTAACGCCATTGTTGATAATAAGCCGAATGCTAAAGTGGTTTACATGCACTCAGAGCGCTTTGTTCAAGACATGGTGAAAGCGCTCCAAAACAATGCGATTGAAGAATTTAAGCGCTACTACCGTAGTGTTGATGCATTGCTTATCGATGATATCCAATTTTTTGCTAACAAAGAGCGCTCTCAAGAAGAGTTCTTCCATACCTTTAATGCGTTGCTTGAAGGCAATCAACAGATCATCCTAACGTCTGACCGTTATCCAAAAGAGATCAACGGGGTAGAGGATCGTCTTAAATCCCGCTTCGGTTGGGGTTTGACGGTTGCGATTGAGCCACCTGAGCTTGAGACTCGTGTGGCGATCTTGATGAAGAAAGCCGAAGACCACCAAATTCATCTTGCGGATGAAGTGGCGTTCTTTATTGCGAAGCGTTTACGCTCTAACGTTCGTGAGCTAGAAGGCGCATTGAACCGTGTTATTGCGAATGCAAACTTCACTGGCCGTCCGATCACGATCGATTTCGTGCGTGAAGCACTGCGTGACTTACTTGCCCTGCAAGAAAAACTGGTCACCATTGATAACATTCAAAAGACAGTCGCTGAATACTACAAAATCAAAGTCGCTGATCTATTATCTAAACGTCGTTCTCGTTCTGTTGCTCGTCCGCGCCAATTGGCGATGGCACTGGCTAAAGAGCTGACTAACCACAGCTTGCCTGAAATTGGTGATGCATTCGGTGGCCGTGACCACACGACTGTGCTGCACGCTTGTCGTAAGATTGCTCAGCTGCGTGAAGAGAGCCACGACATTAAAGAAGATTATTCGAACTTGATTCGTACCCTTTCTTCTTAATACACAGTATTCTTAACCTTAATAAGCAGAATCTTGGCCACGTACTATTACGCAGTGCCATTTAGACCGTAAGAGCAAGATATGAAATTTACCATTGAACGTAGTCACCTGATAAAGCCATTACAACAAGTATCTGGCGCACTCGGTGGCAGGCCAACGCTTCCAATTCTAGGAAACCTACTGATTAAAGTAGAAGATAACGTGTTGTCGATGACAGCGACGGATCTAGAAGTTGAATTGATCAGCCGTGTAACGCTTGAAGGTGATTTCGAAGCGGGCAGCATTACCGTACCTTCACGTAAGTTCCTAGATATCTGTCGCGGTTTGCCAGATAGCTCAGTGATCACTGTGGTATTGGATGGTGACCGTGTTCAGGTTCGTTCTGGTCGTAGCCGTTTCTCATTGGCAACATTACCTGCGGCAGATTTTCCAAATATTGAAGATTGGAGCAGTGAAGTTGAAGTGTCAGTGACACAAGCTGAATTACGCGGTCTTATCGAGAAAACACAATTCTCAATGGCGAACCAAGACGTTCGTTACTACCTCAACGGTATGCTGTTTGAGATTGAAGGTTCTATCTTACGTAGTGTTGCAACTGATGGTCACCGTATGGCGGTATCTCAAGCGCAACTGGGTGCTGATTTTGCTCAGAAGCAGATCATTGTTCCTCGTAAAGGTGTGCAAGAGTTGGTGAAGCTACTCGATGCTCCTGAACAGCCAGTAACGCTGCAGATTGGTAACTCTAACGTGCGTGCTGAAGTGAACAACTATGTCTTCACTTCTAAGCTGGTTGATGGTCGTTTTCCTGATTATCGCCGCGTAATGCCACAAAATACCACTAAGACATTAGAAGCCGGCTGCGATGAGTTACGTTCAGCGTTTTCTCGTGCTGCGATTCTGTCGAATGAAAAATTCCGTGGTGTTCGCGTTAATCTTGTAGATACCGAGATGCGTATTACGGCGAACAACCCAGAACAAGAAGAAGCGGAAGAAGTGCTAGACGTCACCTTCGACGGTGACGCGCTAGAGATTGGCTTCAACGTAAGCTACGTATTGGATGTATTGAACACACTGCGTTGTGAACAGGTTCGAATCTCAATGTCAGACGCGAATGCGAGTGCGTTGATTGAAAATGCACAAGATGACAGCGCGATGTACGTTGTTATGCCGATTCGTTTGTAACTGTGTTTATTTATACATTATGTTTGCTTATCAACAACGTTTGTCTATCGAGCCGTGATTGAAGATTAATATGAAGACGTTATGCCTTTATCGCGCTTAATCGTAAAGCAGTTTAGAAATATTGAAGCCTGTGACATTCAACCGTCATCAGGCTTTAACTTTCTTATAGGGGCTAACGGAAGCGGCAAAACCAGCGTCCTTGAAGCGGTGTATCTGCTCGGACATGGTCGCTCGTTCAAAAGCTCCTTAACCGGTCGTATCATTCAAAATGAGTGTAGCGAACTGTTTGTCCATGGCCGTTTTTTGACCTCGGATCAATTTGAGCTGCCAATTGGCATTAATAAGCAGCGCGATGGCACCACAGAGGTTAAAATAAGCGGTCAATCTGGGCAAAAATTGGCTCAGTTAGCTCAAGTCTTACCTTTGCAGTTGATTCACCCCGAAGGGTTTGATTTACTAACCGATGGACCTAAGCATCGCCGCGCATTCATTGATTGGGGAGTCTTCCACAGTGAGTCGGGTTTTTATGATGCTTGGGGCAGGGTAAAGCGCCTCAATAAACAGCGTAATGCATTATTGAAAACGGCGACGAACTATCGAGAACTGAGCTATTGGGATCAAGAATTGGCCCGTTTAGCTGAAAGCATCAGCCAGTGGCGTGCCACTTACGTTGAACAGCTTAAAGAAGTCGCCGAAGAAATCTGCGCGACCTTCTTGCCTGAGTTTGAGATAAAGATTAACTACTATCGAGGTTGGGATAAAGACACCCCATACGCCGAGATATTAGAAAAGAATTTTGAAAGGGATCAGCAGCTTGGTTACACCTTCAGTGGGCCAAACAAAGCGGATCTAAAGATAAAAGTGAACGGCACTCCAGTGGAAGATGTCTTGTCACGAGGTCAGTTGAAGTTGATGGTGTGCGCGCTACGAGTAGCACAAGGGCAACACCTCACTCAAATGACAGGTAAGCAGTGCATCTACTTGATAGATGACTTTGCTTCCGAATTAGATAGCCAACGCCGAGCACGTCTTGCTGAGTGTTTAAAGGCGACCAAGGCTCAAGTTTTTGTAAGCTCTATTACCGCTGATCAGATTGCAGATATGCATGACGAAAATAGCAGGATGTTTCATGTGGAACATGGCAAAATAGAGCAAGGATAATTAGTCAGAGAGTAACTATGTCAGATAATTACGATTCATCGAGTATTAAAGTACTGAAGGGTCTGGATGCGGTACGTAAGCGTCCTGGAATGTACATTGGCGACACGGATGATGGTACCGGTCTGCACCACATGGTTTTTGAGGTGGTAGATAACTCTATTGATGAAGCACTCGCTGGTCACTGTAATGACATCATCGTAACTATCCATGAAGATAGTTCTGTGTCAGTAAGCGATGACGGCCGTGGTATTCCAACTGAATTGCACCCAGAAGAAAAAGTATCAGCAGCAGAAGTAATCATGACGGTTCTTCACGCTGGTGGTAAGTTCGATGATAACTCGTACAAAGTATCTGGTGGTCTGCACGGTGTTGGTGTTTCAGTAGTTAACGCACTTTCTAAGCAAGTTACTCTTACTATCCATCGCGGTGGCAAAATCCACACTCAAACATACTGCCACGGTGAGCCTCAAGCGCCACTAGCGGTTGTGGGTGACACGGACAAAACAGGTACAGAGATTCGTTTCTGGCCGAGTGAAGAAACCTTCAATAACATCGAGTTCCATTACGATATTTTAGCTAAGCGTCTACGCGAGCTATCATTCTTGAACTCAGGTGTATCAATTAAGCTAATTGATAAGCGCGAAGAAGACAAAATGGATCACTTCGAATACGAAGGCGGTATCCAAGCGTTTGTTGAGCACTTAAACACCAACAAAACACCAATTATCCAGAAAATATTCCATTTCGATCATGAGCGTGAAGACGGTATTACCGTTGAAGTTGCGATGCAATGGAATGACGGTTACCAAGAAAATATTTATTGTTTCACCAACAACATCCCTCAGCGTGATGGTGGTGCTCACTTAGCGGGTTTCCGTGGTGCACTAACACGTACATTGAACAGCTTCATGGACAAAGAAGGCTTCTCGAAGAAAGCGAAGACTTCAACATCAGGTGATGATGCTCGTGAAGGTTTGACGGCGATTGTTTCGGTGAAAGTGCCAGATCCTAAGTTCTCAAGCCAAACTAAAGACAAACTGGTTTCTTCAGAAGTGAAGTCTGCGGTTGAGTCTACAATGGGTGAGAAACTGTCTGAGTTCTTAATTGAGAACCCAGGTGAAGCGAAAATCGTTTGTTCGAAAATTATCGATGCAGCACGTGCTCGTGATGCAGCGCGTAAAGCTCGTGAGATGACACGTCGTAAAGGCGCATTAGATTTAGCGGGTCTTCCAGGTAAACTAGCTGACTGTCAGGAAAAAGATCCAGCACTGTCTGAACTATATATTGTGGAAGGAGACTCTGCTGGCGGATCAGCTAAGCAGGGGCGTAACCGTAAGAACCAAGCAATCCTACCGCTTAAAGGTAAAATCCTTAACGTAGAGAAAGCACGTTTCGATAAAATGCTTTCTTCTCAAGAAGTTGCAACGCTCATCACAGCACTTGGTTGTGGTATTGGTCGTGACGAATACAACCCAGATAAACTGCGTTACCACAACATCATCATCATGACCGATGCCGATGTCGATGGTTCTCACATCCGTACCCTGCTACTGACGTTCTTCTACCGTCAAATGCCAGAGTTGATTGAACGTGGTTACATCTACATTGCTCAGCCACCACTTTACAAAGTGAAGAAGGGTAAGCAAGAGCAGTACATCAAAGATGAAGATGCGATGAACCAGTATCAAGTATCTTTAGCTTTAGACAATGCAGAATTGCACGTAAACCCTGAAGCGCCTGCGTTTGCTGGTGAAGGCTTAGAGAAGCTTGTTCATCAATACAATGCGGGTATTAAGCTGGTTGATCGTATGAGCCGTCGTTACCCACGCGCATTGATTCACGAACTGATTTATGTACCTCGCCTAACCGCTGAGCAGTGTCATGATGAAGTAGCCGTTGAAGCTTGGGGTAAGCAGCTTGTAGAGCAGCTAAACGGCAAAGAAGCGGGTGCGAGCCAATATTCTCTTGAAGTTGAAAAACACGAAGAGCTAGGTTTAAGCGTTCCTAAGATTGTAGTGCGTACACACGGTGTTACTCACGAACATGTACTGAGCATTGACCTTATCAACTCGAAAGAGTTTGGTAAGCTAGCAGATCTTTCTGAAGCGCTTGACGGCTTGATTGAAGAAGGCGCTTACATCAAGCGTGGTGAGCGTACTCAAGCGGTTTCTAGCTTTGTTGAAGCTCTGAACTGGTTAGTGAAAGAGTCTCGTCGTGGTCTGAGCCTACAACGATACAAAGGTCTAGGTGAGATGAACCCTGATCAGCTTTGGGAAACGACAATGGATCCTGAAACTCGTCGTATGATGCAAGTAACGATTGAAGATGCTGTTGGTGCTGATCTGTTGTTTACAACGTTGATGGGCGACCAAGTAGAGCCTCGTCGTAACTTCATCGAAGAGAATGCATTGAAAGTAGCAAACCTAGACGTTTAGTACCTTTGATACTTTGCTTTTTCGCTTAATTTCTGTGTCAGAGGTGCTCACATACATTCGTATGCTCCGCGCCTCTTCCTTGAACTAAAACGAAATAGCTTCGTCTCAAAAAACTAAATTTGTTATTAAAAAGACTGCCAAAAATGGCGGTCTTTTTTGTTTTTAAGTGACTGAAAAATATTGGATTGGAAAAATAATTGAAAATAATCCCTTGAAACTATTTTGCTCAATCCACATATCTAGTTGTGAAGAGGATGACTGTCTTGCTCTACAAGAGAAGAAACAGAACCTTCATTATCGCTGACGAAGTATCGCTCAAGAGAGGATAACTTTGTCAGCACACAATTTAAAAATTGATTCATTGCCATGTCCCAGCGTTGTCGCCAATAGAGGTGAAACCCGAGGAATGCGAACTGAATCCCTTAGCTGTTTACTGGGTCACACACAGGTTCGAACTCAGTAAAATTCACGGCTAAGACTATTGCTTACTAAAAGGATAGCATTATGAGAACTGTAGATTTCACTCCACTTTACCGCAACGCAATCGGCTTCGATCGTCTATTCAATATGATGGAAGCGAACACATCAAAAAATGCTTCTGGCGGTTACCCTCCGTATAACATCGAGCAAAAAGACGAGAATAACTACCGTATTACTATGGCAGTCGCTGGTTTTGCAGATGACCAATTAGATCTTACTCAAAAAGAGAACATGTTAATTGTTAAAGGTGAGCGTAAAGCTGAAGCAGAGAAAACCTTCGTATATCAAGGTATTGCAGAGCGCGATTTCGAACGTAAATTCCAACTGGCTGACTACGTAAAAGTGGTAGGTGCAAGTATGGAAAATGGTCTTCTTCACATCGACCTAGAACGCGAAATCCCAGAAGCGATGCAACCACGTAAGATTGCTATTAATGGTAATGGTCTAATCGAAGGCTAATACCCGTCATACTTGAAGCTACAGCGTTGTTGACGTCGTAAATTCCCCCTAATCACATAGGTTCCCTATGCTCATCGGGTTGAATTTTCTAGTCGCCTAGCTGAACCCCCAATTATTTAGGGTATTCAAGTGACAAAAACTATCGGGAAGTAAAAGTGAAAGAGCACCTTATGAGGTGCTCTTTATTGTATTTGGCCTACAGTAACCTAAAAGGTTTTATTACTGTTCTGAGTAAGCCTTTTTCACTTCTTCAGCAATGATTGAAATGCCTTTCTGCATCGCCTCATCATCTTGCACGTAGTTCATGCGTAGACATTGATGGGCATGATCCCATTCGTCTTCTTGGCCGATAAAGAAGTATTCACCCGGAACAATCAATACGCCACGAGCTTTGAGGCGGTCGTACAGCTCCATGGTGGTAATCGGCAGCTCATCAAACCATAGCCATAAGAAAATCGCGCCTTCAGGCTTGTGGATACGGAAGCGAGGGTCATCGATCGCTTGTTGTAAGAGCTCAACTGCACGTAGAGATTTATCTTTATAGAAAGGTTTGATTACCTCGCTGCTTAAGCGCAGTAAATCGCCTTTTTCAATCATGTGGTTAGCAATCGCAGGACCAACACTATTGGGTGCTAGGCTGATAATGCCATTCATGTTGGTCAGTGCTTGTGTTACTTCTTCGCTCGCAATCACGATACCGCAGCGCACGCCTGGCAAGCCTAGCTTGGATAGGCTCATGCACAGAATCGTATTTTCATTCCAGAACGGTTCAACATCTTCAAAGATGATGTTTGGAAACGGTAAGCCGTAAGCATTATCGATCAGCAGCGGAATGTTGTTTTCACGCGCTAGTTTATCCAGTTTACGGACTTCTTCGTCAGTCAGCACGTTACCGGTTGGGTTGGTTGGGCGAGAAGCACAGATAGCGGCAACTGAATCATCAACCTTGAGCTGTTCAAAATCGACGTGGTATTTGAACTGTCTGTTTTCAAGCAACTCGATCTCTGGGTGGTAAGAGATAAAAATATCGTCATCAATGCCAGCATCGCCGTAACCGATGTACTCAGGCGCGATTGGCAGCAAGATTTTCTTGTGCGAGCCATCTGGCTGCTGACCTGCTAACAAGTTGAATAAGTAGAAGAAGCCACTTTGGCTGCCATTAGTTAGGCTAATGTTCTTCTCACTGATGTCCCAGCTGTAAGTATCTTTTAGCATTGTAGCTAACGACTTGATGAAGCTGTCTTTGCCTTGCGGACCATCGTAGTTGGCGAGGGCGGCGATGAGTTCTCCACTGGCGAGCATGTCGGCACTGGCTTGGTTAAAGTAATCGAGCATGGCTGGGATAGCGGCTGGGTTGCCACCACCGAGCATGATTGCGCCAGGAGTGCGCAGGCCATCATTCAAATCATCCATTAAACGAGTGATTCCAGAGTATCGATTAAACTTTTCACCAAACTTAGAGAACTGCATTACTTATTTTACCTAATTCATTGTGATTGCTTGTTATGTGTCATTAAGGCAGACCTTATGTCTACCATCAGTGTGTTCCTTGAACATACCGCAATGTTTTTGCGACGCATAGCGCCAAATGCTCTAACACGAAAAAAACTTCTATAAAGTTTAACTAATGAGTGTCTGCTTTCTTATTGAACGAGTATTTCGTGATCAAAAAAGGAGAAGCCGAAGCTTCCCCTTTAGTTTCTACTATTTTATGTCAATGAACGATTATTTCGAGCCGGTGTACACAACCAACACCTTGTCATCTTGGTATTGGCGCTCGAAGGCATAGTAGCCCTTGCTGTTACGGATGATGTGCTTGCCTTGAGCAACCGCTGGGTGGCGTTGGCGGAATTGGCCAAGGGTTTGCCAGTGTTCTACAGTTGCGCTCGTTCGCCTGTGATTTGATCCCAAGGCATGTCTGAACGGGTGCCCTGCATCGGGTCTGATCCTGTTGGGCCAAAATCTCGTGCAATCTCATCACCGTAATAGATCTGCACTGCACCGGGAGCCAGCATCAACGCGTTTGCAGCTTTGGTCTGTTTTGCAAAGTCACTGCCGTGTTGTGTCCAGAATAACGAGGTGTCGTGAGACGAGAGGTAACTCAACACGTTGAACTCGCTGTCACTGTTGATCTTGTCTGCGTAGCGAAGGTAGTCAGCATCGAGATCGGATAGACACTTAAGTGCTTTGGGTGCGATATCACTCTGGAATTCAAAGTTGATGATCGAATCAAACCCGTTAGCGAAATAGTCTGATTTCACCACGCTGTGTGCCCATACTTCACCCGTCATCCAGAATGGTAGGTCATCCAACGCTTTGTCTGGGTTGTTTTGCTTCCATTCTGCAAGCGCTTGGTTCGTGCTCTCTTTAAGCTTTGCCCACGCATCTAACTCAACGTGCTTGGCGGTATCGACTCTAAAACCATCAACGCCATATTCACGTACCCAGTCAGACAACCAAGTGATGAGATGTTCACGAGGGGTTTGGAGTTCATCCGTGGCGCTGGTGGACTTGTTGCGATAGAAATTAGGCAGCCCAGTGGTCTCTGTTGATTCAGTTTTAAAGTCGGGTAGGTGCGCCAGAGACATGGTGAGGTTGTTGTAACCCGGAGAGTCATAAGCGCCGATATCACTGCGCAACCACGCTTTACCCCACCACTTTTCCCAAGCGTCTTGGTCGCTGTAGGATATGAAGTTATTGAAGTAGTGCCAGTTTTGACCTGCCTTTGGTTGCCAGTCGGTCCAGTTCTCACCAAGCGTTTGTTTAGCTTGGTCATCGGTCAGGTTGAGTTTACCAAAATCGAACTCTTGCATGTCGGCAAGCGTGGCGTAGCCAGTGTGGTTCATTACCACATCCCAAACGACACGAATGCCTTTGCTGTGCGCGGTATCGATGAAGGTTTTCAGCTCGTCTTCGGTACCCATGTTGTCATCGAGCTTAGTCCAATCTTGATGGTAGTAGCCATGATAGCCATAATGTTTGAAGTCACCGCGATCACCACCGCCAACCCAGCCGTGGATTTGCTCTAGTGGAGAGGTAATCCAGATAGCATTGGCCCCGAGCGATTCAATGTAGTCGAGCTTTTCGGTTAAGCCTGCTAGGTCACCACCGTGGAAGGTGCCGATTTCATCTTGTCCATCTTGACTGCGACCATAGCTATTGTCGTTGTCAGGGTTACCGTTGTGGAAGCGATCGGTCATCACGAAGTAAACCGTGGCGTTGTCCCAACTAAAATCAGCTTTGGTTTCTGGTTCTACTTTCTCTAGTAGCAGAACACCTTGGCTGTTTTCTGCAGGCTGCATGGTGACGCTGCCATTAGTTACTGTGACTTGTTTGCCTGAAAGAGCGTCTCTTACCACGGTGCCATCATCAAAGGTTTGAGCAACATCGATAGTGGTTGGCTGATCACTAGGAACCGGACAAGCAAAGCTTTGTACTTGTTGCTGCTTTGGCTTTACTTGAACCGTCAGCTCATTAGTCTGAGGGTTGAGCGTAAATTGGTAGGTGTTAGCACGAAAGACCTTAATATCAATTTCAGATTTATCGGCGCAGTCGTCTAGGCGAAGGGGCTTATTGAATTTGATGCGGCTCTCTTCAGCCAGCGCAAAGTTGGTACCACAGGTATTTTGAGTATCGCTGATAGAGAAGGTATAGCTACCTTTAGCGAGTTCCTGTTCAGCAATAACTGTGCCTTTACCTGTTGATTCAAATACGACAGTGTTGTTATCAATTGTCAGCAATAAGCTGTTATCACTGGTTTGGCTGCATGCGCTGAGTGCGAGTATTGAAAGCGCGAGTACTGTTTTTTTCATTGTTCCCTTCCCCTGAATAAACAGGTTATTTATAGCAAACAATGCCCTCTACAGTCTGAGTGCTGATTCATTCAGTTAATCAATAACACCTCTACAAACAAATGCTTGGTTCACAAAAACAAAAAGGGAAGCTTTCGCTTCCCTTTGGGTGTTTACAGTTAGTTACTCAGAGTATGACTTAGAGCAACAATCTCACTCGTGCTTATTTTTGCAGTAGAGAGATGTCAGCAATCTGTAGGAACAGGTTACGTAGGTTGTTCAGTAGCGTTAGACGGTTCTTCTTAAGCGCTTCGTCATCAGCCATCACCATTACGTTATCGAAGAATGCATCAACGGGTTCACGTAGGTCAGCAAGCTTGCTTAGGGCTTCTTGGTAGTTGCCTGTCGCGAATGCTGGTTCCAGTGCTTCCGTCATTACTTCAACGTTTTCAGCCAGCGCTTTCTCTGCGTCTTCTTGAAGAAGAGCTAGATCGATTTCTGCTGGTAGTTCGCCATCGAATTTCGCAAGGATGTTACCTACACGCTTGTTCGCTGCTGCTAGTGCTTCTGCTGCTTCCAGTTCACGGAAGTGAGAAACCGCTTTAACACGTTGGTCAAAGTCAGCTGGCTTGGTTGGACGACGTGCTAGTACCGCTTGGATGATATCAACGCTGAAACCAGCATCTTGGTACCATGCGCGGAAACGACCTAGCATAAAGTCGATAACGTCAGCTTCTACGTTGTCGTTAGTTAGCTTGTCGCCTAGTAGCTCTTTCGCTTTACCGATTAGATCAGTTAGGTCTAGGTTGTAGCCGTTTTCAACGATGATACGTAGCACACCTAGTGATGCACGACGTAGAGCGAATGGGTCAGAACCTTTTGGTGCTTGGCCAATACCGAAGATACCTACGATAGTGTCTAGCTTGTCTGCCATTGCTACAGCAGAAGATATGCCAGTGCTTGGTAGTGTGTCACCTGCGAAACGAGGCATGTACTGCTCGTAAAGTGCCAGTGCTACTTGCTCGTCTTCACCATCGTGCGTTGCGTAGTGCATGCCCATCACACCTTGAGTATCCGTAAATTCGAATACCATTGATGTCATTAGGTCACACTTAGCCAGTAGGCCTGCGCGCTTAGACTTTTCAACGTCAGCATCGATTTGCTCAGCAATGTAGCCTGCAAGTTCTGTGATGCGGTCTGTTTTGTCTTTGATAGTGCCCAGTTGCTTCTGGAAGATAGCTTGATCTAGTTCAGCAAGACGGTCGATAAGCGGGCGCTTACGGTCGGTGTTGAAGAAGAATTCAGCATCAGCAAGACGTGGACGTACAACTTTCTCGTTACCTTCGATAACGTGACGAGGCTCTTTAGACTCGATGTTCGAAACGAAGATAAAGTTCGGTAGTAGGTTTTTCTCTGAATCGTATACAGGGAAGTACTTCTGGTCGCCTTTCATGGTGTAAACCAAAGCTTCAGAAGGCACTTTTAGGAACTCTTGCTCAAACTTAGCAGTAAGCACTACTGGCCATTCAACCAAAGAGGTAACTTCTTCAACAAGGTCATCTTCTAGGTCAGCAATACCGCCAACCGCATCTGCTGCTTTTTTAGCATCAGCAAGAATGATCGCTTTACGCGCATCGTAATCTGCCATTACTTTACCGCGCTCTTCTAAGATCGCAGGGTATTGGTCAGCAGAGTCGATAGTGAACTCTTGTTCGCCCATGAAACGGTGGCCACGGATAGTACGAGCAGAAGCTACACCTAGGATTTTGCCTTCAACAAGCTCATCACCTAGTAGTACTGTCAGTGTTTTCACTGGACGGATAAATTGGATGTCTGAGTTACCCCAGCGCATTGCTTTAGGAATGGGTAGGCCAGCCAGTGCTTTCGCAGCGATGTCCATTACCAATTTTTGAACTGGTTTGCCAGCCACTTCTTGTTTGAAAAGAAGCCACTCACCTTTGTCTGTTTTCAGACGGTCAGCTTGCTCAACAGTAATACCGTTACCACGAGCCCAACCTTGTGCAGCTTTAGTCGCGTTGCCTTCAGCATCGAATGCTACAGAAATTGCAGGGCCGCGCTTCTCAACGACTTTGTCTGCTTGGCCTTCAGCCAGGGCGGTCACTTTAAGTGCTAGACGACGAGGTGCTGCGTACCACTTGATGCCTTCGTGAGAAAGCTCAGCCGTTTTAAGACCTGCTTCAAAGTTAGAAGCAAAGGCTTCTGCTAGAGAACGAAGTGCCGTTGGTGGAAGCTCTTCCGTACCCAGTTCAATTAGAAAATTCTTCGCCATGATTATTTACCTTCCTTTTCTTCTACAGATCGGCACATTGGGAAGCCAAGTGCTTCACGTGACGCGTAGTACGCTTCTGCAACAGCTTTAGTCAGGTTGCGGATACGAAGGATGTAACGTTGACGCTCTGTTACAGAGATAGCTTTGCGCGCATCAAGGATGTTGAATGCGTGACCTGCTTTTAGAATGCGCTCATAAGCTGGAAGCGGCAGTGGCTTCTCAAGCTCAAGTAGCTCTTTACACTCTTTTTCGCACTGGTCGAAGAAAGTGAATAGGAAATCTACGTCTGCGTGCTCGAAGTTGTATGTTGATTGCTCAACTTCGTTTTGGTGGAAGATGTCACCGTAAGTCACGTTAGAACCGTCTGGTGCTACGTTCCATACAAGGTCGTAAACAGAGTCTACTTCCTGGATGTACATTGCTAGACGCTCGATACCGTAAGTGATCTCGCCAGTTACAGGCTTACACTCAAGGCCGCCAACTTGTTGGAAGTAAGTGAATTGAGTCACTTCCATACCGTTTAGCCATACTTCCCAACCAAGACCCCATGCGCCTAGCGTTGGGTTTTCCCAGTTGTCTTCTACGAAGCGAATATCGTGAACAAGCGGGTCGACACCAAGAACTTCAAGAGAGCCTAAGTACAACTCCTGGATGTTATCTGGAGAAGGTTTTAGAGCTACTTGGAATTGATAGTAGTGCTGCAGGCGGTTCGGGTTTTCACCGTAACGACCATCGGTCGGACGACGAGAAGGTTGAACGTATGCCGTAGACATTGGCTCTGGGCCAAGTGCACGTAGACATGTCATTGGGTGAGAGGTGCCAGCACCTACTTCCATATCTAGTGGTTGAACAATGGTACAACCGTTTTGTGCCCAGTAATCCTGCAGCGCGAGGATCATTCCCTGGAAGGTTTTGATATCGTATTTTTGCATAGTCAGGTTCGCGCGATTCTTTTAAATGAATGAGAAAAATAACCTCTGAGTATACCGAGATATTGGTAAAGCGAGTAGGGGTAATCTTGTTTAATTAGTGGTCTAAAATGTCGTTTAGTGGATTTTTTTGCCTTTAATGTTTGTTTTTCGGCACAAGTGGATATTTTGATAACTTTGACACTTGTGTTTGAAAGCGTGGGTGATTAAAATCTCGCGGTCTTTGGGGAGTAGCTTACTTATTCATATCCTATTGAATGAGTTCGTCCGTCAACATAATTGATGCAAAATCATCATGGCGTTCGAGGCAACCACCACCTTGGTGGTGCTTAGCAAGACCTTAGACAAGCATCGTGAACCGGGATGGGGCGCGAGGTTTGTCTTTGGTTAAATATAATAATCTCCGTCCCAAATGAGCATGTCGTGAGCGTTTTAGCAATTTCAATTACAACTGTCGCCTTAGCCGAGATCGGTGATAAGACTCAGTTGCTATCCCTTTTATTAGCCAGTCGATATCGCAAGCCGATACCTATTATCGCGGCTATCTTCTTTGCCACCATTGCCAATCATGCTCTTGCTGCATGGCTCGGTGTCGTTATCGCAGATTACTTATCTCCTGAAATCTTAAAATGGGTGCTGGTGGTCAGTTTTATCGCTATGGCGGGCTGGATTCTTATTCCGGATAAATTGGATGACGATGAGCAGATCTCGAATCGAGGCCCATTTGTCGCCAGCTTTATCGCTTTCTTTATTGCTGAGATTGGCGATAAGACTCAGATTGCGACCTCCATTCTAGGGGCTCAATATTCGGATGCATTAACGTGGGTGATTCTCGGCACTACCATTGGTATGTTGCTGGCGAATGTGCCAGTGGTGATCATTGGTAAGTTATCGGCAGATAAGATGCCTCTTGACCTGATTCGCAAGATCACGGCTTTGTTATTCGTGGGTTTGGCTATCGCAGCGGCTTTCTATTAAGCGGTGGTATTGAGTCTTATTATACTCAACCAGTAGAGTAATGTGTTGTAGGTCATACTCTTACAGTATTGTCGGGTTTATCGAGCGAATGGACATATAACTGTCATACTTGTCATGATATTTTAATCTTGTGAGTTAAGAACACGAGGGCATGATTATGTTGACGCGTTATATGGGTATTACTCCACAAAGCCAAAGTTATCTATTTACCTTTGGTCTTGCACTTACACTATTAGGCATGGTGTTGACGGACATGTGGCTACCAATGGTGGCTGGTTCGATGATCATGACTGGGCTTGCGGTAGAGGCCTGGATTCGAGTGGCGCATATTATTCCTATGCGCAAAGATATCCGAGAAATTCAGCATCAGCTTGAGCATCTGCAAAACAAGCCTAGAAACGAATAAATAAAAAGCCGCTCGTACTCTGAGTTCTGTTGAAGAACATAAGGTACGAGCGGCTTTTTTGATGCTTGATACTCGGTGGGGCGTTATGCCTCCAATCCCTTTCTGATCAAATACTGGTAAGGCAACGTTTCTGTCGCTTGACCTACCAACTGGTGATCCATGAATCGACAAAAGCTCGGGATATCTCGAGTTGTCGAAGGATCGTCAGCTTTTACCAGTAACACATCGCCATCCTGCATGTTTCTAATTGTCTTCCTGACCATCATTACTGGTTCCGGGCAACGTAGGCCTTCAGCTTCTAAAGTATGGGTTGCCAGTTCAGGTTTGAATGTCATGGTTTGTATCTCTATTTCTATCTAACGAGTGAATAATACGTCTGCAGAAAAAATATGCAATAAGTGCTTGGCAAACAGAATCATTTCCTATAACTTAGTTAACAAGTTGATAACAACTTGAAGCAAAGGCAACTAGCTAAGGAGTGGCGATGTTGACAGGATTAGATAGATTAACAATTTATTCAGTTCTCTGTTTTATTTCTTTCTGTGCGTTAGTTTTGCGCTCATCGACAGAGACCTCACTGATGCCTATCTTTGGCATAGTAGCAACGATTATTGGTATTTGGGTAGAGATGCGCCGTTGGCAAGGTATAGCCGAAGAGCAAGAGCACTAACCCGAATACAACAAGCAAATTCCGATACGACAACATTCCGACACTATCCCCAGATTTTCTTGGGCTTCCCCGTATAATTGCGGGATTTTTTTTATCTAAAGCATGCTATAAACAACTTAGTAACTAATGACAGTTGTATACAACTAGGTAAGTGGCGTGGAATTAGAAGACATCTATCGTAGAGACCTTAATTTATTGGTCGCCTTAAAAGTATTGATTGAAGAGGGTAGTGTTAGCCAGGCTGCGCTTCGTCTTAACTTAAGTCAATCGGCAACCAGTCGAGTGTTAGGGCGCTTAAGAGAACTACTTAACGATCCGCTGTTTACACGCCAAGGTCAGCACCTTATTCCCACCAAAAAAGCACTCGAAATCAGTCAGCGTATTGATCAGCCTTTAGAGTCATTCCGCCAACTGCTGAGCCCGAGTGATTTCGATCCTTACTATTGCAGCGAACGCTTTCTGATTGCGACTACTGACTACGCGATGCAAACCATCTTGCCTTATGCATTGCCTAAGATTTATGAACAAGCGCCGAACATATCTTTGGAGTTTGCACCGCTGCAGCATGAGCATTTGTTTAAGCAACTCAGCACCGAACGTGTTGATATGGCGATCTGTCGACCGAGTGGCAGCGTTGCACCACTTCATCAAGAGGTCTTGGGGCCGGTCGGTGTGTCGTGTCTGTTATCTAAAAACCACCCATTGGCGGATCAGCCTTTAAGCCTTGAAGACTATGTTTTACTCCCGCATGCGATGATTGCGATTAGTGATGGTGTTAAAGCGTTATTAGATAATGCTTTAGCCAATCAAAACCCACGTAAAATGGTGCTGCGTGCTTATCACCTTGAAGCCGCATTAGCGATTGTCGATAGAATGCCGTTGGTGATCACTGTACCAGCCGATCTGGCTTATTTGGTGGCAGAGCGCTATGACTTGGTTGTTAAGCCATTACCATTTGAGTTTATGCCGTTTGATTACTCGCTGATCTGGCACTCGCGCTGCGATTCTTCTGCCTCGCAACAATGGTTAAGAAGAGTAGTAAAAGAAGAGTGTGGTGAGTTGATTCAGAAGCGTATTGCGGATGTAGGTTTGGGTTAACTTAGATCTAGTTTTGGTTTACTCGAACCAAATGACCAAAATGCAAAAGGGCTGATAAAAATCAGCCCTTTGTTGTTTTAGGTCATCCAAGCCTAAAGTTGTTGCTTAAGGTTTGATAACTTTATGTTTGAGAATCTATAGTTTAATGACTACGCGACCAGTGATTTGACCGTTAGTGATGTCTTCCGCTGCTTGAATTGCACCGTCTAAAGACACCTCTTTGGTTGCTTGAGTGTAGAAAGATTCTGGTAATAGCTCAGCCAGTTGTTCCCAAGCTTTAATACGTTTTTCACGAGGGCACATTACCGAGTCCACACCTTGTAGGCGAACGTTACGCAGAATGAATGGCATTACCGTGGTTGGTAGGTCAAAACCGCCCGCTAGACCACACATCGCAACCGCGCCGTTGTAATCAATTTGTGCCAATACTTTCGCAAGTACTTTGCTACCTACTGTATCGATAGCGCCAGCCCACAGTTGTTTTTCTAGTGGCTTAGCAGGTTCTTCTAGTTCAGCACGCTCTACAATGCGTGTCGCGCCTAGTGATTTAAGTAGTTCACCGTTTGCAGAAGCACGACCAGTCACCGCAGCCACTTTGTAACCCAGCTGGTTAAGTAGCGTAATAGACACGCTGCCTACGCCACCACTTGCGCCTGTTACTAGGATCTCACCGTCTTCTGGTTTGATGCCTGCATCTACGATAGCTTGCACACAAAGCATTGCTGTGAAACCTGCTGTACCGATCGCCATGACTTTCTTAGCGTCTAGACCCGCTGGCATTGGCACTAACCAATCACCGTTTAGGCTCGCTTTCTCAGCCATTCCACCCCAGTGACCTTCACCAACACCCCAACCCGTTAGAACAACTTCGTCGCCTGCTTTGTAGCGCGGGTCATCAGATTGTGAAACCACACCTGAAAGGTCGATACCAGGAACCATAGGGAAGTTACGAACAATGCGCCCTTTACCTGTAATCGCCAAACCATCTTTGTAGTTCAAAGAAGAGTAGCTCACATTAACCTTCACGTTACCTTCTGGTAATTGAGATTCATCAATTTGAGATACTGATGCGATAGTTTTTTTATCTTCTTGGTTTAGTACAAGTGCTTTAAACATGATCTGCTCCGTGGGAGGAATATTAGGAAACTGAAGTAACTTTAGTTGAATCATCGAAGAAAAAATAATGAAACATCAACATTGAGTCTATGCATTTTGTGCATAGATGTGAGTGGCGCTTTTTCTCTTGCTAAGTTCGCTGAACGAATCGATACATTATTGGACGCCGAGCAATAAAAAGTGCAGCTATATAAATATAGCTGCACAAATTATTACCCTACAAGTATTACAATCAACGAGCGCTATGGGCGTTCAAATACCGTTGCAATACCTTGGCCTAAACCAATACACATGGTTGCTAAGCCGTATTTCACGTCTTGCGCTTCCATTAGGTTAATCAGGGTTGTTGAGATACGAGAGCCAGAACAGCCTAGTGGGTGACCCAGTGCAATGGCACCACCGTTAAGGTTTACTTTCTCGTCAACCACATCCAGTAGACCTAGATCTTTCGCACATGGAAGAGATTGAGCAGCGAATGCTTCATTCAACTCAATAACACCCATATCTTCAATTGTTAAGCCTGCACGTTTCAGTGCTTTCTTGGTTGCTGGTACTGGGCCGTAACCCATGATTGAAGGATCGCAGCCAGCGATAGCCATCGACTTCACGCGAGCGCGAATCTTCAGGCCAAGTGCGTTGGCTTTCTCTTCGCTCATGATAAGCATTGCCGATGCACCATCAGACAGTGCTGATGAAGTACCTGCTGTTACGGTACCGTTTGCTGGGTCAAATACCGGGCGAAGCTGAGATAGACCTTCAACTGTCGTTTCTGGGCGAATGACTTCATCGTAATCCAGAGTGAACAGTGAACCGTCTGCTGCGTGAGCTTCTGTTGGCAGGATTTCGTTTTTGAAACGACCTTCAACTGTTGCTGCTTGAGCTCTAGCATGTGAACGTGCTGCGAATGCATCTTGGTCTTCACGGCTAATACCGTGCATTTTACCTAGCATTTCAGCGGTTAGACCCATCATACCGGCAGCTTTTGCTACGTGTTTAGACATGCCTGGGTGAAAATCAACACCGTGGTTCATTGGTACATGACCCATGTGTTCGACACCACCGATTAGGCAGATTTCAGCATCGCCAACCATGATAGAGCGGGTTGCATCATGCAGAGCTTGCATAGATGAACCACATAAACGGTTGACCGTCACCGCACCAATCTCAATCGGGAGACCAGCAAGCAAAGCAGCGTTACGTGCAACGTTGAAGCCTTGCTCTAGCGTTTGTTGTACACAACCCCAGTAAATGTCTTCAATTTCGACAGGGTTTACTTCTGGGTTGCGCTCTAAAATGCCTTTCATCAAATGTGCTGACAAATCTTCAGCACGAGTGTGACGGAAAGCTCCACCTTTGGAACGTCCCATTGGGGTGCGAAGGCAATCAACAACAACTACATTATTCATTTTGCTATTCCTTTTCCAAGAGTGGGTTACAGAGAACTGGCTTGTTGACCGTCGTAAAAGCTTTCGCCTTTCGCTGCCATATCAAGCAATAGTTGAGGAACTTGGTACATTGCACCTAAGTCTTGGTAGTTCTTCGCCATTTCAACGAAGTTACCAATACCCACACTGTCTAAGTAGCGGAATACGCCGCCTCTGAATGGAGGGAAGCCTAAACCGTAAACCAATGCCATATCCGCTTCTTGCGGTGTAGCAATGATGCCCTCTTCTAAACAAAGTACCACTTCGTTGATCATTGGAATCATCACACGCTGGATAATGGTCTGGTCATCAAAGTCTTGTGGCTGTTGGCATACATCAGCCAGGATAGGAAGAATGTCTTCTGAGAAAGTTTTCTTAGGACGACCGCGTTTGTCTACGCTGTATGTGTAGAAACCACTACCGTTCTTCTGACCGTATTTTTCAGCGATGTAAAGTGCGTCAATTGCATCACGGCCTTCTTTACCCATACGCTCAGGGAAACCTTGTGCCATTACTGCTTGTGCATGGTGTGCAGTGTCTAAACCAACAACGTCGAGCAGGTACGCAGGGCCCATTGGCCAACCGAACTTACGTTCCATTACTTTATCTATTTTAGTGAAATCAGCACCGTCGCGTAGCAACATGCTGAAACCGCCAAAGTAAGGGAAAAGTACACGGTTTACGAAGAAGCCAGGGCAGTCATTAACAACGATTGGGGATTTGCCCATTTTCGCTGCGTAAGCAACTACGCGATTAATGGTTTCTTCTGAAGTATGCTCGCCACGGATGATCTCAACCAAAGGCATGCGGTGTACTGGGTTAAAGAAGTGCATGCCACAGAAGTTTTCTGGGCGCTTTAAAGATTTCGCCAGCAGGTTGATCGGAATCGTTGAGGTATTTGATGTTAGAACCGTGTCTTCACCAACTAGGCCTTCAACTTCACTCAGTACTGCTGCTTTTACTTTCGGGTTTTCTACAACCGCTTCCACAATCACATCAGATTGTTCAACACCAGCATAATGCAAGCTTGGAGTAATAGAAGACAGAATACCTGCCATCTTGAATCCATCTAGGCGACCGCGTGATAAACGTTTATTCAATAGCTTAGATGCTTCGTTCATACCAAGATCAAGAGACGCCTGTGCGATGTCTTTCATCATTACTGGCACGCCTTTCAGCGCAGATTGGTAAGCAATACCGCCACCCATGATGCCAGCACCGAGTACGGCAGCACGCTCAGTTGCTTTATTTGCAGATTTACCAGCCTGTTTTGCTAAGCCTTTAATGTATTGGTCATTAAGGAATAAGCCAACAAGAGCTTTTGCTTCTTCTGATTTCGCTAGTTTAACGAAATGTTTACGTTCGATGTCTAATGCCGCATCGCGATCGCTACGTGCTGCTTCTTCAATAGCAATAACTGAAGTAATTGGCGCTGGGTAATGAGGGCCTGCTTTTTGAGCTACAAGGCCTTTAGCCATGGTAAAGCTCATCATTGCTTCTAACTTACTCAGTGATAGCGCTGATGTTTTTTGTTTACGACGTAGCTGCCAATCGATTTTTTCATTTGCAGCCAGTGAAACAGTATTAATCGCTGACTCTAATAGTTTGTCTGTATCAACAATCGCATCTAACAAGCCAATCTTAAGCGCTTCATCTGCGCGGCATGCTTTGCCTTGCGTGATAATTTCCATTGCGCTGTCTGCACCGATAACACGAGGTAGGCGCACACAACCGCCAAAGCCAGGCATGATACCCAGTTTTGTTTCTGGTAGACCTATGCTGGTGGTTTTGTCACCAATACGGAAGTCCGTTGCGAGTACGCATTCACAGCCACCGCCAAGAGCATGGCCACGCATCATTGAAAGAGTTGGTACAGGAAGATCTTCGAGCTTACTAAAGATTGAATTAGCGAATCTTAACCATTCATCAAGTTCTGCTTCTGGCTTAGCAAATAGGCCAAGAAATTCAGTGATGTCTGCGCCTACAATGAACGCGTCTTTGTTTGAAGTTAAGATTAAACCACGTAATCCAGCGTGAGCATTAAGAGCATCTAACGCTTTGTCTAGTGATTCTAAAGTAGCGAGGTCGAGTTTGTTTACAGATGCCGGCGCGCAGAAGCTTAGTTCAGCGATACCATCTTGTAATTCCTTTACCTGTAGGGTGTTAGCTTGGTAAATCATTGTCTATCTCCATGACATACAATCCACGATTGTTTGAGAGAATCTTGTTATCTTTCTATTATTGTAGAATACCTGGTAAGACCAGTTATCTTAGTCTGTACCTCTGCCTGATTAATTTCAATACATTTTTTAAACAATTGTTTAACATTGTGCGATAGCACAGATCCTCTAACCGTTATTATTCACGCGTGATACACTTCGCCGCTCTTAATAATTAAGTCAACGATATGAATGAACAGCCCTATTTAATACCGTCAGTATCGGCTCTGTTTGAAGAAGAGATTAAAAAGAGCGTATTCATTACTCAGCTTGCTCATACACCAAGTGTAGAAGTTGCTAAACAGTTCGTAGAGCAGGTAAAAAAAGAGCATTCTTCAGCGCGACATAATTGTTGGGGGTTTGTGGCAGGGCGACCGGAAGACTCTATGAAATGGGGTTTTAGTGATGATGGCGAACCTTCCGGTACCGCTGGTAAGCCTATCTTGGCGCAGTTATCGGGTTCAGGTGTTGGTGAATTAACGGCTGTTGTGACTCGTTATTCTGGCGGAATCAAGCTCGGAACGGGTGGTTTGGTTAAGGCTTACGGTGGAGGAGTACAACAAGCTCTCAAGCTGCTTCAAACTATCGAGAAAAAAATAACCACAAAATTACGGCTAGAGTTAGACTATAGCTTCGTGCCAATTGCACAATCTATTATGGCTCAGCATCAGGCTGTTGAGGTCCAAGCGGATTATGGTGTTCAAGTTGAGCTTATCATTGAGATAGAGCTCCTGCAGGTAGATTCGTTTACCCAGACCATGATCAATAAAAGCGGTGCCAAGGCACTGGTAACGAAAGTTAAAGATAACTAGGAAGTTTGAAGCATTTCGCTTCGTTCAATAGCTCATGCAATTTCGCTCAATTATTCGAATCGTCGGATTATTATTAGCACTTTTTAGTGTATCAATGCTCGCACCTGCGCTCGTCGCACTTATCTATAGAGATGGTGCGGGTGTGCCATTTGTGACGACTTTTTTCGTTCTATTATTCTGTGGGGCAACTTGTTGGTTTCCCAACCGACGATATAAACATGAGTTGAAAGCGCGTGATGGCTTTCTTATTGTTGTGTTGTTTTGGACGGTAATCGGCAGTGCGGGCGCATTGCCGTTTTTGATCGCCGATAACCCGAACGTTTCGGTTACCGATGCTTTCTTCGAATCGTTTTCTGCATTAACAACTACAGGTGCAACAGTTATTGTTGGCCTCGATGACCTACCTAAGGCAATTCTATTTTACCGCCAGTTCCTGCAATGGTTCGGTGGTATGGGTATCATCGTATTGGCGGTCGCCATCCTTCCTGTTCTCGGTATCGGTGGTATGCAGTTATATCGAGCTGAAATCCCAGGCCCAGTCAAAGACAGTAAGATGACTCCGCGTATTGCTGAAACTGCGAAAGCACTTTGGTATATCTACCTGAGTCTAACGATTGCTTGTGCCGTGGCGTTTTGGCTTGCAGGCATGAGCTTCTTTGATGCTATCAGTCATAGCTTCTCTACGATTGCGATTGGTGGCTTCTCGACTCACGATGCGAGCATGGGCTATTTCAACAGTCCTGCTATCAACATGATTACGGTCGTGTTCCTCCTTATATCAGCATGTAACTATTCACTTCACTTTGCGGCATTTGCTTCAGGTGGTGTGCATCCTAAGTATTATTGGAAAGATCCTGAGTTTCGCGCCTTTATCTTTATTCAAGCGGTTTTGTTCTTAGTTTGTTTCTTATTACTGCTTAATCACCACTCTTATGACTCGTATTACGATGCCTTCGATCAAGCCTTGTTCCAAACGGTATCTATATCTACGACAGCAGGCTTCACCACTACCGGTTTCTCCGAGTGGCCGTTGTTCTTACCTGTGCTGCTTCTGTTCTCTTCTTTTATAGGTGGGTGTGCAGGTTCAACGGGTGGCGGTATGAAAGTCATTCGAATATTGCTGCTTACCTTGCAAGGTGCTCGTGAAATGAAGCGTCTTGTTCACCCGCGTGCTGTCTATACCATCAAGGTTGGTGGTTCGGCACTACCACAACGTGTCGTGGATGCGGTTTGGGGCTTCTTCTCTGCATACGCATTGGTTTTTGTGGTTTGTATGTTGGCTCTTATTGCTACGGGGATGGATGAGCTGAGTGCTTTCTCTGCCGTAGCGGCAACATTGAATAACCTTGGCCCGGGCTTAGGTGAAGTGGCGATGCACTTTGGCGACGTTAATGACAAAGCCAAGTGGGTATTGATCGTGTCTATGTTGTTTGGCCGTTTAGAAATATTCACCTTATTAATCTTATTGACCCCTACGTTTTGGCGTAGCTAAGGACATATTGTGGCAAAAGCTCTATTTTTGTATTCAAGCCGTGAAGGGCAGACCAAGAAAATCTTGAACTATATAAAAGAAGAAATGAATGAGTTCGAATGTGAGCTTCAAGATCTGCACACTGTTAATAATGTCGACTTTGCTCAGTACGACAGAGTGTTGATTGGTGCATCTATTCGTTACGGCCACCTTAATAAGAAGCTATACCAGTTTATTGATGCCAATCTTGCTCAGTTGCAATCAAACAAGGTTGCTTTCTTCTGCGTTAACTTAACGGCTCGTAAAGAAGACCAAGGTAAAGATACCCCAGAAGGTAGTGCTTATATTAAGAAGTTTCTTCTCAAGTCACCGTGGCAGCCGACTTTGATCGGTGTATTCGCGGGTGCCCTCTATTACCCACGTTATAACTGGTTTGATAAAACTATGATTCGCTTCATTATGAATATGACAGGTGGAGAAACGGATACAACCAAGGAAGTTGAGTACACGAACTGGGAAAAAGTCTCTTTATTCTCTAAGAAATTGCAAGAGATGTAAGAGAAAAGCCTACTTTTGAGGCGTTTTGTGCTCTTTTTAATCGAACGAATAAAAAAACGAGAAAAACTTCAAAAAGGGCTTGCCAGTGTGATCGAAATCTCTATAATGCGACCTCGTTGAAACGGGAAGGCTTTGTAAGAAACCAAAACGAATCAGCAGGTCAAATTAGCCAAGCTAAGCGCTTGAAAAAAGTTTTGAAAATAGTGGTTGACACTAAAACTTAAATCGCTAAAATGACCGTCCGATTTGAGCGAAGCTCAAAAAGGAAAAGCTCTTTAACAATTTAAACCTATCAATCTGTGTGGGCACTCGTTGATGAATATCAAAACGTTATTACTTAGGTAGTAACAGTTACTTCGGTAACAAAATTGATTTCAATGAACTGAGTGACCAATACGAATAACTTCGGTTATTTGGCACAGTCAATTCATTATCATTCTGTTGGAATGGTAATAGCTTTAGAATTACATGTTCATGTTTACATGAATATTAGTTTTGAAGTCAGTATTCGTTGAGTCACAAAATCTTAAATTGAAGAGTTTGATCATGGCTCAGATTGAACGCTGGCGGCAGGCCTAACACATGCAAGTCGAGCGGAAACGACACTAACAATCCTTCGGGTGCGTTAATGGGCGTCGAGCGGCGGACGGGTGAGTAATGCCTAGGAAATTGCCTTGATGTGGGGGATAACCATTGGAAACGATGGCTAATACCGCATAATGCCTACGGGCCAAAGAGGGGGACCTTCGGGCCTCTCGCGTCAAGATATGCCTAGGTGGGATTAGCTAGTTGGTGAGGTAATGGCTCACCAAGGCGACGATCCCTAGCTGGTCTGAGAGGATGATCAGCCACACTGGAACTGAGACACGGTCCAGACTCCTACGGGAGGCAGCAGTGGGGAATATTGCACAATGGGCGAAAGCCTGATGCAGCCATGCCGCGTGTATGAAGAAGGCCTTCGGGTTGTAAAGTACTTTCAGTTGTGAGGAAGGGTGTGTAGTTAATAGCTGCATATCTTGACGTTAGCAACAGAAGAAGCACCGGCTAACTCCGTGCCAGCAGCCGCGGTAATACGGAGGGTGCGAGCGTTAATCGGAATTACTGGGCGTAAAGCGCATGCAGGTGGTTCATTAAGTCAGATGTGAAAGCCCGGGGCTCAACCTCGGAACTGCATTTGAAACTGGTGAACTAGAGTGCTGTAGAGGGGGGTAGAATTTCAGGTGTAGCGGTGAAATGCGTAGAGATCTGAAGGAATACCAGTGGCGAAGGCGGCCCCCTGGACAGACACTGACACTCAGATGCGAAAGCGTGGGGAGCAAACAGGATTAGATACCCTGGTAGTCCACGCCGTAAACGATGTCTACTTGGAGGTTGTGGCCTTGAGCCGTGGCTTTCGGAGCTAACGCGTTAAGTAGACCGCCTGGGGAGTACGGTCGCAAGATTAAAACTCAAATGAATTGACGGGGGCCCGCACAAGCGGTGGAGCATGTGGTTTAATTCGATGCAACGCGAAGAACCTTACCTACTCTTGACATCCAGAGAAGCCAGCGGAGACGCAGGTGTGCCTTCGGGAGCTCTGAGACAGGTGCTGCATGGCTGTCGTCAGCTCGTGTTGTGAAATGTTGGGTTAAGTCCCGCAACGAGCGCAACCCTTATCCTTGTTTGCCAGCGAGTAATGTCGGGAACTCCAGGGAGACTGCCGGTGATAAACCGGAGGAAGGTGGGGACGACGTCAAGTCATCATGGCCCTTACGAGTAGGGCTACACACGTGCTACAATGGCGCATACAGAGGGCAGCAAGCTAGCGATAGTGAGCGAATCCCAAAAAGTGCGTCGTAGTCCGGATTGGAGTCTGCAACTCGACTCCATGAAGTCGGAATCGCTAGTAATCGTGAATCAGAATGTCACGGTGAATACGTTCCCGGGCCTTGTACACACCGCCCGTCACACCATGGGAGTGGGCTGCAAAAGAAGTGGGTAGTTTAACCTTTCGGGGAGGACGCTCACCACTTTGTGGTTCATGACTGGGGTGAAGTCGTAACAAGGTAGCCCTAGGGGAACCTGGGGCTGGATCACCTCCTTATACGAAGATACCACGATGAGTGTCCACACAGATTGATTAGGTTTAGAAAAGTAAAGAGACGAAGAACTCCCAAGTTCTTCAATATCCAGTGTCCCGTTCGTCTAGAGGCCTAGGACACCGCCCTTTCACGGCGGTAACAGGGGTTCGACTCCCCTACGGGATACCATTGGGTCGTTAGCTCAGTTGGTAGAGCAGTTGACTTTTAATCAATTGGTCGCAGGTTCGAATCCTGCACGACCCACCATTCTTTCTCCGCGAAGGAATTAAAACTATCGTGGGCGATTAGCTCAGTTGGGAGAGCACCTGCCTTACAAGCAGGGGGTCACTGGTTCGAGCCCGGTATCGCCCACCATTCTCTAAATATTCTTGGTTATTAAAATGTCCAAACCACTTCTTTTGTCGCTGGTTGGTATGTTTGACCCTGAGAGTCTTTAGAAAATGTGAATTTTAGAACACTGGTTCTTAAAGTCTCATGCTCTTTAACAATTTGGAAAGCTGACTGATTTGATTACTTACGAGTAATTCAATCAAATTTAAAAGTTCTCAATGTTTATCTTTCATTAGATAAACACAACAAACACATTCAAGTGTCTTGTATTCGAATCAATGTTTACATTGATTCACAATTGAGTCCGGCAAACAGTCATTGAGAATTAACCCTTCTTGATGACAACCAAAAACCTTGGTTAGTTGCCATACACTAAGACCCTTTCGGGTTGTATGGTTAAGTGACTAAGCGTACACGGTGGATGCCTTGGCAGTCAGAGGCGATGAAAGGCGTAATAACTTGCGATAAGCCCAGATTAGGTAGTAATAACCTTTTGAGTCTGGGATTCCTGAATGGGGAAACCCACTTGCATAAGCAAGTATCCTGTTGTGAATACATAGCAACAGGAGGCAAACCGGGGGAACTGAAACATCTAAGTACCCCGAGGAAGAGAAATCAACCGAGATTCCGAAAGTAGCGGCGAGCGAAATTGGATTAGCCCTTAAGCTTTTAATGAGACAGACGAAGGCTCTGGAAAGTGCCGCAGTAAAGGGTGATAGCCCCGTAGTCGACATCTCATAATCAGTGAAAACGAGTAGGGCGGGACACGTGATATCCTGTCTGAATATGGGGGGACCATCCTCCAAGGCTAAATACTACTGACTGACCGATAGTGAACCAGTACCGTGAGGGAAAGGCGAAAAGAACCCCTGTGAGGGGAGTGAAATAGAACCTGAAACCGTGTACGTACAAGCAGTAGGAGCACCTTCGTGGTGTGACTGCGTACCTTTTGTATAATGGGTCAGCGACTTAATTTTAGTAGCAAGGTTAACCGTTTAGGGGAGCCGTAGGGAAACCGAGTCTTAACTGGGCGTACAGTTGCTAGGATTAGACCCGAAACCAGGTGATCTAGCCATGGGCAGGTTGAAGGTTGAGTAACATCAACTGGAGGACCGAACCGACTAATGTTGAAAAATTAGCGGATGACTTGTGGCTAGGGGTGAAAGGCCAATCAAACCTGGAGATAGCTGGTTCTCCCCGAAAGCTATTTAGGTAGCGCCTCGGACGAATACTACTGGGGGTAGAGCACTGTTAAGGCTAGGGGGTCATCCCGACTTACCAACCCTTTGCAAACTCCGAATACCAGTAAGTACTATCCGGGAGACACACGGCGGGTGCTAACGTCCGTCGTGGAGAGGGAAACAACCCAGACCGCCAGCTAAGGTCCCAAAGTATAGCTAAGTGGGAAACGATGTGGGAAGGCTCAGACAGCCAGGATGTTGGCTTAGAAGCAGCCATCATTTAAAGAAAGCGTAATAGCTCACTGGTCGAGTCGGCCTGCGCGGAAGATGTAACGGGGCTAAGCTATACACCGAAGCTGCGGCTACGTACCTTAGGGTATGTGGGGTAGGGGAGCGTTCTGTAAGCCGTTGAAGGTGTGCTGTAAGGCATGCTGGAGGTATCAGAAGTGCGAATGCTGACATGAGTAACGATAAAGGGAGTGAAAAACTCCCTCGCCGGAAGACCAAGGGTTCCTGTCCAACGTTAATCGGGGCAGGGTAAGTCGACTCCTAAGGCGAGGCCGAAAGGCGTAGTCGATGGGAAACGGGTTAATATTCCCGTACTTCTTACAATTGCGATGGGGGGACGGAGAAGGCTAGGTGGGCCTGGCGACGGTTGTCCAGGTTCAAGTATGTAGGCGGAAAGTTTAGGTAAATCCGGACTTTCTTAACGCTGAGATACGATGTCGAGCTACTACGGTAGTGAAGTCATTGATGCCATGCTTCCAGGAAAAGCCTCTAAGCTTCAGATTGTAAGGAATCGTACCCCAAACCGACACAGGTGGTCGGGTAGAGAATACCAAGGCGCTTGAGAGAACTCGGGTGAAGGAACTAGGCAAAATGGTACCGTAACTTCGGGAGAAGGTACGCTCTTATCAGTGAAGTCCCTTGCGGATGGAGCAGACGAGAGTCGCAGATACCAGGTGGCTGCAACTGTTTATTAAAAACACAGCACTGTGCAAAATCGTAAGATGACGTATACGGTGTGACGCCTGCCCGGTGCCGGAAGGTTAATTGATGGGGTTAGACTTCGGTCGAAGCTCTTGATCGAAGCCCCGGTAAACGGCGGCCGTAACTATAACGGTCCTAAGGTAGCGAAATTCCTTGTCGGGTAAGTTCCGACCTGCACGAATGGCGTAATGATGGCCACGCTGTCTCCACCCGAGACTCAGTGAAATTGAAATCGCTGTGAAGATGCAGTGTACCCGCGGCTAGACGGAAAGACCCCGTGAACCTTTACTACAGCTTGGCACTGAACATTGAACCTACATGTGTAGGATAGGTGGGAGACTATGAAATTGCGTCGCTAGATGTGATGGAGTCGTCCTTGAAATACCACCCTTGTAGTTTTGATGTTCTAACGTTGGTCCCTGAATCGGGATTACGGACAGTGCCTGGTGGGTAGTTTGACTGGGGCGGTCTCCTCCCAAAGAGTAACGGAGGAGCACGAAGGTGGGCTAAACACGGTTGGACATCGTGTGGTTAGTGCAATGGCATAAGCCCGCTTGACTGCGAGAATGACAATTCGAGCAGGTGCGAAAGCAGGTCATAGTGATCCGGTGGTTCTGAATGGAAGGGCCATCGCTCAACGGATAAAAGGTACTCCGGGGATAACAGGCTGATACCGCCCAAGAGTTCATATCGACGGCGGTGTTTGGCACCTCGATGTCGGCTCATCACATCCTGGGGCTGAAGTCGGTCCCAAGGGTATGGCTGTTCGCCATTTAAAGTGGTACGCGAGCTGGGTTTAGAACGTCGTGAGACAGTTCGGTCCCTATCTGCCGTGGGCGTTGGAAAATTGAAAGGGGCTGCTCCTAGTACGAGAGGACCGGAGTGGACGAACCTCTGGTGTTCGGGTTGTCATGCCAATGGCATTGCCCGGTAGCTAAGTTCGGAATCGATAACCGCTGAAAGCATCTAAGCGGGAAGCGAGCCTTGAGATGAGTTTTCCCTGGCACTATAAGTGTCCTAAAGGGTTGTCGTAGACTACGACGTTGATAGGCAGGGTGTGTAAGTGCTGCGAGGCATTGAGCTAACCTGTACTAATTGCCCGTGAGGCTTAACCATACAACACCCAAGGGGTTTTGTGGACTCAAAGACAGACCTTGAATGCGTTTGAAGAGAAATAACTTTTAGATAAGCTTTCCGAATTTTAAAATTTGCTTGGCGACCATAGCATTGTGGACCCACCTGATTCCATGCCGAACTCAGAAGTGAAACACAATAGCGCCGATGGTAGTGTGGGGTTTCCCCATGTGAGAGTAGGACATCGCCAGGCTTTAAATTAAATCTTTAGGTTGACCGACCTGGAGATATGGACGCTCACTTAGTGAGTTGACCACTGCGGAGTGGTAGTTCAGTTGGTTAGAATACCGGCCTGTCACGCCGGGGGTCGCGGGTTCGAGTCCCGTCCACTCCGCCACTTATTCGATAACCTCGCCTAGTGCGAGGTTTTTTCGAATCTGAAGTAATAAAAAGTTTTAGGGGTGTAGCTCCAATTGGCAGAGCAGCGGATTCCAAATCCGCGTGTTGGGAGTTCGAATCTCTCCACCCCTGCCATATTTAAGGCTCTAGCAGAAATGCTAGAGCCTTTTTGCTTTCTGAATCTAATATACGCCATTAGCAAAGCAGCGGATTCTCCGATTTACCAAAATAGCGCGTGTTGGGAGTAGAAACCTCCACCCTGCCATATCAATGCCTCAGCAGAAGTTCTGTTTTTTACTTTATATTTGTTCGATTTTTAGTCGATAGTTCCTGCTTTTAATAAAACCTAGCCTTAAAAGTGTAAGTGCTTACTTATCCCAGCCTCTTTTATAAACAATCAACAGCACAATCCCCACTTCTTTATGAGAATTATTCTCAATATTTTGTTACATTTTGGTCGTTATTACTAAAAGGCAACGAATATGGATATCTCCCGTCGTAAGTTTATTCAATCATCTCTCGCTATATCAGCACTCACTGTTCTACCCGCTTGCTCAATTAACCGGTCAGTTGATGAGCAAGGAAAGTATGTTTATGACTTAACTGCAGAACCTTCAACAGCTGAGTTGGTGACGGGATTTAATACCAATGTTTTAGCCTTTAATGGACAGATCCCTGCTCCGACGATTCGATGTCGGCAGGGTGAAAAGGTCACGATCCGCTTTACGAATAAGCTATCAGAGCCGACGACTATTCATTGGCATGGTTTAAGAATTCCTATCGAAATGGATGGGGTTCCCTTCTTAAGTCAGCCACCGATCATGCCAGGTGAAACATTCATTTATGAGTTTACGCCGCCAGATGCTGGCACATTTTGGTATCACCCACATATGAATAGTGTCAAGCAGCTTGGTATGGGCTTGGTTGGTCTAATTATCGTTGAGGAGAGCATCCCAGTACAGTTTGATGAAGAACACGCACTGATGCTTAAGCATTGGCACATCGATAAACAGGGTCAATGGAAAGACTTAATGATTCCACGACTAAGTGCTCGTATGGGTACTCCAGGAGAGTGGAGTAGCGTCAATGGTGTTCATGAACCTGTATACCAATTAAAGCAGCATGCAACGACTCGACTGCGTATCGCGAATGTCGATAATACGATCACTTATCCTATTGCTGTCGAAGGGGCTGAGGCATGGGTGATTGCCATTGATGGTAATCCTGTAAAGACGCCATATAAACTGACTCAACATAAAATCGGCCCAGGGATGCGCGTGGATATTGGACTGATAGCGCCCAAAGTAGGCGAGCGAGTTAATGTTCTTCAAATGAAGGGCCGCTTTCCTTTCTCTTTATGTGAGTTCGAGGTAGTAGATTCCCCCCTTACTGAAGGGCGTTTATTGCCATTGTTACCTCTTAACCCGGTACCTAATCTAGATCTTGCTAATGCTGAAGAGATCGATTTTGTGTTCGAGTGGGAAGGTGCGGTATCACCAGTTTCTAAAGATGGGAAATCGATGCCTAAGTTTTGGCTTACTAATAAAAGAGCATGGGAAGGGATGAGCAAAGACAATATTCCTGAGCCGTTGACGACTTTAGAGTTAGGTAAGACTTACATATTCGATCTAAAGAACGTCACCCAATACCATCACCCGATCCATATTCACGGTCATACATTCACTGTATTGGAACTTGATGGGAAGAAAGTTGAAGAGCCTTTCCATACCGATACAGTGTTACTTGGAAAAAACGGCCGAGCTAAAGCTGCATTTGTTGCAGATAACCCTGGCCGCTGGATGTACCACTGTCATGTTATAGAACACATGAAAACGGGTTTAATGGGATACATTGAAGTTAAGTGACACCTGTAACGTTTAATATTTGCGCATGCATTCTTAGTTTCTACCCTCGCTTTTATCGGCGTTAAAGCTAGAATATAGGGATTATTGTTTGGGAGGATTCAATGGGTCAGTTATCTATTCTAGGTTTTATCGCCATCGGTGGCGCGTTTGGTGCTTGTTCACGTTACTTGATTTCAGAGTTATGCGTTGTGATGTTAGGACGTGGTTTTCCTTACGGTACGTTGACTGTTAACGTGATTGGCTCTTTGATTATGGGATTGCTCATCGCCGCGTTTGAAAACGAGATGGTCGCGACGGAACCGTGGAGACAAATCATCGGTCTTGGTTTCCTAGGAGCACTGACTACATTTTCTACGTTTTCTATGGATAACGTACTTCTTATGCAGCAGGGCGCTTTCTTTAAGATGGGACTCAATGTGCTACTCAACGTGGTACTCAGTATTTCAGCCGCATGGATCGGCTTCCAACTTTTGATAAAGTCTTAAAACTTTCTTACGATTTGTTAACAACTCGGCTTGGTTTATCCAAGCCGTTTTTATATACTCGATCGAACTTGTCGGAGTGCCATATGGCTGAGACCGTTAACTCGGGATCCGTTGAACCTGATCAGGCTAATACCTGCGAAGGGAACAAGAGTAGATATCTAACTAGAATCCTTCTAGAGATCTATCTCCAGATCACAACTGTATTTCTTACCGTGATCCCTCTTGTAGCATCTAATCCGTCAAGCATTTTTATCCCTATAAATAATGGCTAAAAGCCAAGGAAAAATGCTATGTCGACTCGTAAACAAGCAAGACTGGAAGCGAAGAATTTCATTGATTCTTTATCCGTACAACCCTATCCAAACTCAAAAAAAGCTTACATCCAAGGATCTCGAGAGGACATTCAAGTCCCTGTCCGAGAAATATCACTCGCTGATAGCCTTGTTGGTGGTACCAAAAAAGAGCCTGTATTCGAACCTAATGTACCTATTCAAGTTTACGATACCTCCGGTGTTTATACAGACCCTACACACGAAATAGACCTGTATAGCGGTCTTCCTAAGTTGCGAGAGCAATGGATTGAAGAGCGTGGTGATACGGAACTGTTAGACGATGTAAGCTCTGTTTACACCAAAGAACGTTTAGAAGACGAAACCCTAGACGACCTTCGCTACGGCAACCTACCTAGAATTCGCCGTGCTACAGACAACCAATGTGTTACCCAATTGCATTATGCTCGTCAGGGCATTATCACGCCTGAGATGGAGTACATTGCCATACGTGAGAACATGGGACGTCAGAAGTTCGCTGATGAGCAGCTTAACCATCAACACCCTGGCCATAACTTTGGCGCAAACCTGCCGAAAGAAATTACTCCTGAGTTCGTGCGTAAAGAGGTTGCAGAAGGTCGAGCTATTATCCCTTCAAACATCAACCACCCAGAATCAGAACCTATGATTATTGGCCGAAACTTCTTAGTGAAAGTGAACGCCAATATCGGTAACTCTTCAGTAAGCTCTTCGATTGAAGAAGAAGTTGAGAAGCTAGTATGGTCAACTCGTTGGGGGGGCGATACCGTAATGGATCTCTCAACTGGCCGTAATATCCACGAGACTCGCGAGTGGATTCTACGTAACAGTCCAGTGCCGATTGGTACGGTTCCTATGTATCAGGCGCTTGAAAAAGTGAATGGCGTAGCCGAAGACCTTAACTGGGAAGTGATGCGCGATACCTTGATTGAACAAGCAGAGCAAGGTGTTGACTACTTCACTATCCATGCTGGTTTGTTGCTTCGCTACGTTCCGATGACGGCTAAACGTGTGACCGGTATTGTTTCTCGTGGTGGTTCTATTATCGCGAAATGGTGTCTTGCTCATCACCAAGAAAGTTTCCTTTATACCCACTTCCGAGAGATCTGTGAGATCTGTGCGAAGTACGATGTTGCACTGTCCTTGGGTGATGGCCTACGTCCTGGTTCTATTGCAGATGCCAATGATGAGGCTCAATTCTCGGAGTTACGTACTCTAGGTGAGTTGACTAAAGTGGCTTGGGAATATGATGTTCAGGTGATCATTGAAGGCCCTGGACATGTACCAATGCACCTGATTAAAGAGAATATGGACGAGCAGTTAGAGCACTGCCATGAAGCGCCTTTCTATACTTTAGGCCCATTGACGACAGATATTGCCCCTGGTTACGACCATATTACCTCTGGTATTGGCGCGGCCATGATTGGTTGGTACGGCTGTGCGATGCTCTGTTATGTCACCCCTAAAGAGCACCTAGGCTTACCAAATAAAGAAGATGTGAAGACTGGCTTGATTACTTACAAGCTAGCAGCACACGCAGCGGACCTCGCTAAAGGACATCCGGGCGCACAAATCCGAGATAATGCATTATCAAAGGCACGTTTTGAATTCCGTTGGGAAGACCAATTCAATCTAGCTTTAGATCCTGAAACCGCGCGTTCTTTCCATGATGAAACTCTGCCACAAGAGTCGGGCAAGGTTGCTCACTTCTGCTCAATGTGTGGACCTAAATTCTGCTCGATGAAGATTTCTCAAGAAGTTCGAGAGTATGCGAAAGACACCGAACAAGTAGCCGCGGATCAGGCTATCGAGATTAAGATGCTAGATAACCCGTTGGAAGGGATGCGTCAAAAATCACAAGAGTTCCGTGATACTGGTTCTGAACTTTACCACCCTGCAGTCGGCGCAAAAGAAGCTCAACTAGAGGAATAATGACAGTGAAGATTCTCATCCCATCTCAAAATATTGAGTTAACGGGAGAGGTGCAGAACTGTCTATTGGTTGCTAAGCGACAAGGCTTAGCAACCGATGCGGTTGAGTTGGGTGTAAGCCCAACTCAATACTTCTCTATCGTTGATTCTCAGCAGGCGTTATCTATTGGCTTCGCTCATGATCTTGATTCATTGGCAGAGTGTAAGTTAGCGGAACTGAACCATGTTGTTGATTACAGTAATTCAGTCGCGTTAACTGACGTTTGTGATGCCTTTACACAAACTCCGGATACCATCTATATTGGTGTCTCAGATGATTCAGCTGTACTGGATATTTGGTCACACCTGGATGCTAGCCGTGCTATCAAGAGTGACACTACAGCTCATCAGGAGTTAGATAATCGCGGCCACTTTGCTTGGTTACTTACTTTGTTGGCGCTGGAATTCCCATTAGAAGACGCACTAGTTTTAGCTCGCGCAGCGTCCAATGTTTCACGTGGAACATGGCCTGCACATTACCAAAACTTTCCTATCCCTGTTCTTGAAGATCAACGATTGGACATAAGCGTAGGTTGGGTTAACCAAGGGACATCACTTTCTTTTCCTGAGTTGAGTAAGAGTAGCCTCGGTTTATACCCAGTAGTTGATGATGTTGAGTGGATCGAAAGATTGCTCAAGCTTGGAATCAACACTGTCCAACTACGTATTAAGAACCCGCTGCAAGCGGACTTAGAACAACAAATCACACGATCTATCGAGCTTGGTCGAGAGCATAACGCTCAAGTTTTTATCAATGATTACTGGCAGCTTGCACTCAAGCATGACGCTTTTGGTGTTCATCTGGGGCAAGAGGATATTGAAGAATCAAACCTCTCACAGTTGAGCCAAGCGGGTATAAAGATTGGTTTATCGACTCACGGCTATTACGAGTTACTGCGCATTGTTCAAATTAACCCAAGCTATATTGCGCTGGGCCACATCTTCCCAACAACAACTAAGCAGATGCCATCAAAGCCTCAGGGTTTAGTTCGTTTATCTCTGTATCAACAGCTGATTGGTACTATCCCATACACAAAAGAACTCATTGGTTATCCGACGGTTGCTATTGGTGGTATTGACCAATCGACAGCTGAGCAGGTGTGGGATTGTAGGGTGTCGAGTTTGGCGGTTGTTCGTGCGATTACATTAGCGGAAGACCCTAAAAAGGTGATCGAATTTTTCGAAAAACTGATGGCGTCTAAACCTCCAGCTCTCAAAGAAGAGGTTATGCAGGAGCCTAGCTATGCTGAGTGACTTTGAATTTATTCGTTATCAACGACAAATTGCGTTACCTGAAGTCGGTGAACAAGGGCAACGAAACCTATTAAATAGCCATGTGTTAGTGATTGGTTGTGGTGGCTTAGGTAATGCTGCGGCTCTTTACCTTGCAGCTTCTGGTGTTGGAAAGATCGTGTTGGTTGATGATGACTGTGTGGATTCATCTAACCTGCAACGACAGGTCGCGTTCAAAGAAATTCAGTTAGGTTCGCCTAAAGTCGAAGCTTTGAAGCAACAACTGAGCGAGCTCAATAGTCGCAGCCAAGTAAGAACCATCAATCAGCGAATGAGTGAAAGCCAACTTGAATTAGAAGTCATGTTGGCTGATCTCGTGTTGGATTGTACTGACAACTTCGCGTCACGCCAGCAGGTTAACCGAGCTTGTTTTAAAGCTAATACACCTTTGATATCGGGTTCTGCAATCGGCTGGAAAGGTCAATTTATTGTCTTTGATTATCAGAACCAGCAAGGGTGTTATCACTGCCTTTTCCCGTTTGAGCATCATCCACAAACAACGCGTTGTAGTGATAGCGGCATTATTGGTCCAGTGGTTGGAACGATAGGTAACCTTCAAGCTCTTGCTGCTATTCAGCGTATTAGCAGTGGCGAGTTTAAAGTCGCAACGCATCAGCTCAAACTGTTCGATGGCCAGACCATGAACTGGCAAAACCTAATGGTCACGCAAGATAGCGAATGTCCGGTTTGCAACACAACTGCGATCCAACACCCAGAAGAAGAAGCACAATGAGCCACATAACTATTTCAATAAACGAGCAACCAGAGCAGGTCGCGCAATCGTCGTCTCTCTCAGACATCATCCAAGCACTGTCGCTACCTGATTTAGGGTGTGTGTTTGCTATCAATAATGCGGTTGTACCACGCAGCCAATGGCAACAAACCATCGTCCACGAAGGCGATTCTATCTCTCTTTTCCAAGCTATTGCAGGGGGCTAACCATGTTAACCATCGCAGATAAAACGTTTCAATCACGTCTGTTCACTGGAACAGGCAAGTTCGCAAACAAGTATTTGATGGCGAGTGCTATCGAGGCTTCCGGTTCTCAGCTGGCAACCATGGCGCTAAAGAGAGTCGATATTCGTTCTGAGCAAGATGATATTTTACAGCCAATTATTGATGCTGGCGTTAATCTACTTCCGAATACCTCTGGCGCGAAGAACGCGAAGGATGCGATTTTTGCCGCACACTTGGCTCGTGAAGCACTAGGTACTAACTGGTTAAAACTTGAGATTCATCCGGATCCAAAGTACTTGATGCCAGACCCAATCGAGACACTTAACGCTGCTGAGCAACTAGTGAAAGATGGATTTGTTGTGTTGCCTTATTGCCACGCCGACCCTGTCTTGTGTAAGCGCTTAGAAGAGGTAGGTTGTGCTGCTGTGATGCCACTCGGTGCACCGATTGGTTCTAATAAGGGAATCGCGTCAGCCGACTTCCTAGAGATCATTATCGACCAAGCGAATGTCCCTGTGATTGTTGATGCGGGGATTGGCGCGCCATCGCATGCTGCTCGTGCAATGGAAATGGGCGCAGACGCTGTGTTAGTGAATACTGCGATTGCGGCTTCTCAACAACCCGTCGATATGGCGATTGCCTTTAAGCTGGCAGTTGAAGCAGGTCGTATGGCTTACCTTGCTGGTCTCGCTGGTCAGGTATCTCACGCGGTTGCTTCCAGTCCGTTAACTTCATTTCTAGACGAGTAATATTGCCATGACGTTTGTTGATCGATTTAAACAGCTCAACTGGGATGACATTGGTATGTCTATCTTCAGTAAAACGGCAGCGGATGTTGAACGTGCTCTGAGTAAACCCAAACGCGATCTAGAAGACTTTAAGGCTCTGATCTCTCCGGCGGCAGAACCTTACTTAGAGCAGATGGCACAACAATCGTTGGCGCTAACTCGCAAGCGGTTTGGCAATACGATGTCGCTTTATATTCCTTTGTACCTATCTAACCTGTGCGCTAACGCGTGTACGTATTGTGGTTTTTCAATGGAGAACCGTATCAAGCGCCGCACGCTTACTTTGGATGAAATCGATGCCGAAAGTGCGGCTATCAAAAAGATGAAGTTTGATAGCGTTTTGTTGGTCACTGGTGAGCATGAAACTAAGGTCGGGATGAATTACTTTCGACAGGTGTTGCCGAATATCAAAAAGCAATTCAACTACCTTGCGATGGAAGTGCAGCCACTTGATCAACAAGATTACGCCGAACTTAAAACTCTCGGTTTAGATGCGGTGATGGTTTATCAAGAGACCTATCAACCAAGGACCTACGCTGAGCATCATCTACGTGGCAATAAAATGGATTTTGAATATCGTCTTGAAACTCCCGATCGCTTGGCAAAGGCGGGTATTGATAAGATAGGTATTGGTGCTTTGATTGGTTTGGAAGATTGGCGAACCGACTGCTTCTTTGTTGCTGCTCATTTAGATTATCTGGAGCGTACTTATTGGCAGACACGTTACTCGATTTCATTCCCACGTCTTCGCCCGTGTGAAGGTGGGGAGTCTAGTGGAGGCTTACAGCCTAAGTCGGTCATGAACGATAAACAGCTGGTTCAGCTTATCTGCGCATATCGACTCTTGAATCCTGAGGTCGAGTTATCTCTATCTACTCGTGAGTCGGCAACCTTCCGCGATAACGTGCTGCCATTAGGGATCACGAGTATGTCGGCGGCTTCTAAAACCCAACCTGGTGGTTATGCTTCGGGTGAGGAAGAACTCGAACAGTTTGAGATTAGCGATGAGAGAAGTGCAGCCGATGTTGAGTCGATGATTCGCCAACGTGGTTTCGACCCGGTGTGGCGTGATTGGCACAGTGCCTATTCTGGTTAATCAATGTTTGGTTGATGTTCCACGTGAAACATCGACGAGGTTCTATCGACAAACAAAAACGGCTACCTTTAGGTAGCCGTTTTTCTATTTAACTTAGCAAGTTCGTTTTGGTTCAGTTAACAGCTTAGCGAAGCATTAAGCGTGAGCTAATGGTGTCGTTGATTGGCGTAGCCATTCCAACGTATCACCTTCAACTAGTGGACTAACGTCGTTCCATACTTTCTGATGGTAGTCGTTCAGCCATGCCAGTTCAGGTCGTGTTAGCAAATCAACATTGATGTTGCGCTTATCGATAGGGCAACGAGTTAGTGATTCAAACGTCAGTACAGAGAAGTCACCCTGAGTTGGCAGCTCAACAACCAGTTCTAGGTTCTCGATGCGGATACCAAATTCATCAGCACGGTAGTAACCCGGTTCGTTTGATAACACCATACCTTCAACTAGAGGCACGTCGATCAACTTCTTAGAGATGCTTTGCGGTCCTTCATGAACACTTAGGAAATGACCAACACCGTGGCCAGTACCGTGGTCGTAGTCGAAGCCTTCTGCCCATAAGTGCTGACGCGCTAGGATATCCAGTTGGAAACCACGAGTACCTTGAGGGAAACGTGCACGTGCAATGCCGATGTGACCTTTTAGTGCGAGAGTGAACTGCTGAATCATTTCGTCGCTTGGTTGGCCAATCGCGATAGTACGAGTGATGTCGGTTGTACCATCTAAGTACTGGCCGCCTGAATCGACTAGGTACAAAGTATTCAGTTCTAACTGACCTGGTTCAGGTTGGTTCTCATGGTTGTAGTGACACATAGCTGCGTTTCCGCCTGCTGCTGAAATCGTGTCAAAACTTAGGTCCATCAGCGTTGGGTCCTGCTCACGGAACGACTGTACTTTGTCAGCCAATACCGCTTCGTTGTGCAGGTTACCTTGTGTGACTTCTGCATCAATCCAAGATAGGAATTTCGCCATCGCCACACCATCACGAATGTGACACGCTTTCATGCCGGCAATTTCAGTTTCGTTTTTAGCGGCTTTTGGCATGAGACATGGGTCTGCTGCTTCAATAATATGAGCGCCAGCGTTTTGAAGAACAAGCGTATACCAAGCATTGCTTGTACCTGAATCGACAGACACATTTTTGTTTTCTAAAGACTGAAGGCGCGCTTCAAGCTCTGATGGGTGAGAAACTCGAATACCATTACCAACGTGTGCTTCAAAGCCTGCTGGGATGCGTGCTGGGTCTAGGAAGAAATCGACGCTTTCATCAGCGTGAATGATTGCATTAGACAGCACAACAGGTAGGCGAGATACGTCCAAGCCACGAATGTTAAGCAACCAACAGATTGAGTCTAGCTCGGTAAGGATAGCGGCGTCTGCACCTTTTGCTTTTAACAAGCCAGCAATCTCAGCGCGCTTACTCTCGCTTGATTGACCAACGGCGTTTGTTGCCATTAGGCGCACATCAGACACGACAGGCTCAGGACGATCAGACCAAAGCTCATCAATCGGGTTTGCTGATAGCGTTGTGAGCTCAACTCTCTCTGCTAGTTTTGCTTGTGCGCCTTTCAACCAAGCGGCAGTGTGCATGCGTGGGTCGAATGCAACCTTACTGCCTTGTGGTAATGAATTGACGATCCAATCTAAAGCTGGTTCTTCAATAAGGTGGCGATACTCAAATAACTCTGCTGGCACCTGCTTACGAACCTGAACGGTATAGCGACCATCAACAAAAATAGCAGCAGTTTCACGAGTAATAACAGCGGCACCTGCAGAGCCTGTGAAACCTGTTAACCAGTGAAGTCGCTCGTTATGAGCTGGAACGTATTCACCTAGATATTCGTCTTCGTGTGGAATGATAACGGCATCTAGGTTGTTTGTTTCAAGCCAAGCTCGAACCGCATCAACGCGTTCAGCAGTGATATTGTGCATCTGTGTTTATCCTTATTGTTAGGGTCCTTGTTAACACTCACAGTCGATATATATGCGAGGGGACTTATTAGGTCAATAAGCTAGCGCTTTTGTTCGTTTGCTGCAAACGCTGTACGCCATTTTTATCTAAGGTGCAGAGTTTTTTCTTTGATGATATCTCGCAGCCAAGTTAACGCTGGGTCATTTTCTCTGTCACGGTGCCAAAACAGAGTGTATGCCATCGGTGGGAATTCCATAGGTAAAGGAACAACCACTAAGTCGAGTTGCTTGGCGACGAGGTAAGTAAAATGGCTTGGTGCGGTAAACACAAAGTCGGTGTAGGTACATAGGCTTGCGGCGCTATTGAAGTCTGGAACAGAAATAGCGATATCTCGCTGATGACCAAGATCAGCCAGTTTGTAGTCGAGCAGCCAGCGGTCGTTACCATCACATCTTACTTGTACATGACGCTGCGCAAGGTAGGTTTCCAGATCCCATTTACCGCTCAGAGCAGGGTGGTTGCGTCTTAACACACACATCTGTGCATCACGGTAGATCTCTTGTTCGCAGATGTCGTCTGGCGGCAGCATGGTTAAACGCGCATCGTTGATGTCGATGTCTTTGCCGGTGAGTCCGATATCTAACTCACCAAGCTGCAGCTTCTTAAAGGTTTGCTCCGTCCACGCATGGGTGTTGATATTAACCTTAGGCGCTTGTCGAAATATCGCCGGTAAGAAGTGCGGAAGAATCAGAGGATAAACACTCTCAACGGCAGCAATGTGAAAGCTGTGGTCGCTATTGTTGGGTATGAATGTCTCAGGCTGAGTGAGAACATCAAGTTGGTTGATCAACGTTTCTAACCGAGGCTTAAGGAAAACAGCTTTCGGTGTTGGTCGTAGGCCATGAGCACTTCGTGTAAAAAGGGGGTCATTAAATTGTTCACGAAGCTTGGCTAGCGACTTACTCACCGCTGACTGGCTCAAGCATAATCGATGTGCAGTGCGAGTGACACTCAGCTCTTCCATCAGCACCTGCAAGCAAACCAATAGATTGAGGTCGAGGCGTGATAGTTTCTCGATATTCATGTGAGTTTCCTATTTGGAATAATGCTAATGAGTATATGCCATTTTTGTTCATATCTTTAGTTGGTTATTATGCACCTAAATTAACTCATTCGGAGAATCTTGTGCCTTCTAACGCGCTTCCAACCCCTAGTAAACTGCAGGTTGCTTTATTGGCAATGCTGGTTCTATTTAGCCCTCTGGCTATAGATATTTATCTTCCAGCTCTGCCACAAATTTCAACAGCGTTTCACGTGGAACACGCATTAGCACAAGATACGATTACTTGGTTTTTATTCGCCATGGGTGTCGGGCAATTATTTGCAGGCCCTTTGGCTGATAAGTTAGGACGTCGAACCGTTGCATTGGGAGGTGTTAGTATCTATGCATTGAGTGCTTGCTTGGCGTGGGCAGCTCAATCGATTGATATGATGCTAATAGCTCGGCTGCTACAAGGCTTAGGAGCTTGTGCGACTTCTGTAGCAGCCTTTGCGACGGTTCGCGATCTATTTGGCCCTGAAAAAAGTGGCCGCATGATCAGTTACCTCAATGGTGCAATTTGCTTTATTCCTGCACTGGCACCGATTCTTGGTGCTTGGTTGACTCAACAGTTTGGCTGGCGCTCGAACTTCAGCTTTATGGCTGTGTTCGCTGTCGTGGTTGGCACCATTTTGTTTTTCCAAATGAAAGAGTCTAATCCAGCGACAGAGAAGGTCGCGGTGTTCAAATTAGAGCGTTACTGGTCGGTATTGAAAACACCATCGTTCATCTTCCACGCAACCTTATGCTTAATGGCGATGGCAGTAATTCTTGCTTACGTTACCTCTGCACCTGTTGTGTTGATGGAAAACCTAGGTTTGACGATGAACGAATTTACCTTCTGGTTTGGTATTAACGCGGTTATCAATATCACGGCTGCATTCACAGCGCCTAAGTTCATGGACCGTTTTGGTACTTACAAAGCATTGGTTGTTGGTATTTCAACGCTTGGCTTAGCGGGTGTGGTTATGCTGGTGCTTGCTGAGCATGCTAGCGCGATCGCATTTATGCTGCCGATTTTCCTATCTTCAGTTGGCTTCGCTTGGATTCTTGGTGCCGCAGCCGGTAAGGCACTTGAACCTTTTGGTGACCGTGCGGGTACCGCAGCTGCGTTGCTTGGCTTGTTCCAAATGAGCGGTTCTGGACTGCTTGTTGGTACGATGCAACGTCTTGATTTAACGTCTCAAGTGATGATTGCGCTGCAAATGTTCCTTATTGTTCCTGCATTGTTAGTGCTTGCGAGCAAAGCGGGTAAGTCATGGCACATGACGTTTGCTAAGGCATAAGTCTCAAGGGTGACAAAATATACAAATGGCGGTTTGCGAAACGTTAAAACATGGTATATTTGTCACTCATTGAAACGTTAGTCCCCAACGGAAAATACTGTAATGTCATTAACAACCTACGAAATGGCGCGCATCTTAGAACAAATGGAAGATGCACCTGAAAAGGTCATGTTTGGTAAATTGCTTAAAGAGCTAGGAAACCAAAGTGAAGAGCGTATTCGCAGTGCGGCAAAACAAGTTCCAATTGATACTTTGCGAGATATCATTTACCAATTTCAACGCGTGGTTGAATCTCGTAAAGGTGAACAAGTTCAGCTACTAGCAAAAGAGCTAGCCGAGCAAGGTATCTCTGCTGAAGAGCTACAAGCTTTTCTAAACAAGTAGTTTATTCCAGATAAAAAGAAACCACTCAATTGAGTGGTTTTTTGCGTTTTGGACCTATGTAAATTTAAAGACCATGGAAAAGAGGTTTAGCTTTTGAACTGCGCTTTTAAGATTCTATCCAATGAAAATGGTCCTGCTCCCCATACCACGACGATAAGAATCATTAATCCCCAAAGCTGATGATCATAGAAGCCTTGTGCCCACAATACAGGGTATGACACGACGGCCATGATATTGAAAACGAACAGCACTGCAGCCATTGGTCGGGTTAACAAGCCAAGCGCTAAGAATACCGGCAGAATCAATTCAGCTGCGGTACCCATGTAAGCGGCCAATTCCCAAGGCAAAAGAGGCACTTGGTATTCCAATTCAAACAAGTAAAGGGTGCTATCCCAAGTGGCTATCTTGGTGAGTCCTGAATTAAAGAAGACCCACGCCACCCATAGGCGACAAAACAGAAGTAGTACGGGAACAAAAAGTGCCTGTGATTTCTCAATCAAACTGTCGTATTGAGCCATCATGTTCGTGACTGTGTTGTTATCCATATTATGTCTCCAATTCGGCATTGATTGAAAAGCCTGAGATGACGTTAAGTGCCATGACAGTATTCAGATGTTGTAGTAGTAAAGGGTCTATCGCTGAGAGCGTTTGACCCGATTGCAATTCAGTTAATAGTTGGTGGCATTCTTCTGTCACACAATGGCTCTCAACCTGTGAATTCTCGGCGCGGATTAACACCCCAAATTCAGGTTGGTTGATGTCTAACCCATCGAGTTGTTGCTGGTAGATAGCTTGCTCAAGCACGATGATCGTATAGCTAGAATTAATGAGCGTTATTGAATCTTTGAGATGAAAGACTAAAGCGCCCTGTTGTTCTTGCGGTACATCAGCTAAACGAGAAAGAGGATGTTGGTCGACATGTGATTCTGAAACGCATCTCACCAAGCTATCTTTTTGCCATTCATACAAAGCCACTTCACCGAGATAAGGTGCAGCCTCGATAACAGCAGGAAAGGCTTGGATAGTTTGTTCAAAGTGTTCACCGTAACCACTGACATCACCAGAGGTTGATGGATAACTTAAGACATGTCGACGAGCCATCTGTTGGAAGCATTCTTCACCAACCAGCATTTCAGTGAGTGGATACATGGCAGCCAGTACTTCGCTCAAGCTAATCACAAAGTTATTACGGTAGATCTGTATGCGCTGTTCATCGGTAAAGTGGTCGCTCACTATGTCGCAGTGCTCACCATTGTTTTGATAGCGTAGGGCGTTAGCAAACTCCGATTGCACATTAGCTAAAGAGTGGCTCATGATGCGCGACTCCTTTGGTTGAACTTGTCGTGTTGATACAAAATATCACTGGCTTTGGCCGCTTCAGCCAATAAAATTTGTGGCTCTGGGATATCTAAATCCCACTCTATCAAGGTATGGCGCGAACCATGTTGTGCTATCCATTGCGTGTAAAGTTGCCACACTTCGTCACAGACAGGCTTGCTATGGGTGTCTATCCAGATCTCACCTTGTTCGAGTTTCTTTTTGGTAAAACCTGCCAAGTGAATCTCTTCCACTTTGTCTGCAGGAATTCCACTTAAGTATTCTTCACAGCTGAAGCCATGATTAAAAGATGAGACAAAAATATTATTGAAATCGAGTAATAGTCGACACCCGGTGCGCTTCTGTACCTCGGCTAAAAATTCCCACTCTGGGATGGTTGAATGTTTGAAGGCAAGGTAGCTCGATGGGTTTTCAATCAGCATAGGGCGTTGCAGGCCGTCTTGCACCTCGATGACATTGCGGCAGAAGACTTCTAACGCCTCTTCGGTATAAGGCAGCGGTAACAAGTCATTGAAGTAGTGACCGCCGGTCTGACTCCAGCTGAGATGATCAGAAACCAAGAAGGGCTCGATATCATCAATCAGGTCTTTTAACTGCATCAGATGATGTTGATTGATGCGCTCAACAGAACCTAATGACAACCCAACGCCGTGACAACTTATGTTGTGTGCGTGACGAATCTCTCTCAGTTGTTGACGTTGCGGTGATTTCGCTAAAAAGTAGTTCTCGCTGTGCACCTCTAACCAACTCACTAAAGCTGGGTTTTGGCTAAAGAAGTCCAAGTGCGGTGTTCTAAGGCCAACCCCTGCGTTGGGATGAAGAGTTTGAGTCACAACGATTCTCCTAATGGAAAGTGGAGGTGAGCTGAATGTCAGCTCACCATACTAAGCAGCTCAATTATGATGATTGAGTGTTACCACCTGATAATTTGCCACACAGTCCTTTAGGAACGACCACGAATGCATCGGATTGGTTGTCTTCTTTGGCTGTACCCGCACATGAACTTGTTTTGGTTGCACAATCATTTTGGCCAGCTTTTGCCACACCGTAGCATTTCTCTTTTGCTGCTGCTTCCGCAGGTGCTGATGTAAGAACTGCACCGCCGAACGCTAGTACACTTGTGATTGCAGCTGTAACAGCAAGATTAGAATTTTTCATAGTCATTCCCTCTAGGACTTAATAGTATTTTTATATCGCAGGTTAATAAGTTGTTAACTTGCTTACTAAAAAGGATAGGAAGAACTAGGAAATAATTTCACTGCATTATAAAAAATATCAATATTAATGATGTGTTAGCTATTAAGTTACTGATTATATGATGTTATTTTTTGATTGTTTTTTCTTCTTATTATCCTAAACGCAGCCTAGTGTTTAGGTTATAATCGACTTTTATGTATAAATACCCAGTAGTGAGCATATCCAATGATAGATCCTTCGCTTTTACTCGATGGCCTAAACGACAAACAACGTGAGGCGGTCGCAGCACCTTTAGAAAACCTACTTATTCTGGCAGGTGCTGGCAGTGGTAAAACGCGAGTGTTGGTGCATCGTATCGCTTGGTTACAAAGCGTAGAGCAAGCATCGCCGTTCTCTATCATGTCGGTTACCTTCACCAACAAAGCGGCAGCAGAGATGCGTGGTCGTATTGAAGAGTTGATGATGGGTAGCTCGTCGGGCATGTGGAATGGCACCTTCCACGGTATTTGTCACCGCATCCTTCGTGCTCACTACCTCGATGCAAAACTGCCAGAAGATTTCCAGATCATTGATTCAGATGATCAGATTCGTTTGCTACGTCGTTTAATCAAGGCGCAAAACCTTGATGAAAAGCAGTGGCCTGCTAAGCAAGCTTCTTGGTGGATCAATGGCAAGAAAGACGAGGGATTACGCCCAAATCACATCGACGCCTACCATGATCCAATAACTCAAACGTGGTTAAAAATTTACTCTGCTTACCAAGAAGCATGTGATCGTGCTGGCTTGGTCGACTTTGCGGAAATCTTGTTGAGATCGCATGAACTATTACGCGATAAGAAGCACATCCGAGAGCACTACCAAGCTCGCTTCAAGCACATTCTTGTCGACGAATTTCAAGATACCAACAACATCCAGTACGCTTGGCTGCGCATGATGGCTGGCCCGGATTGTCGCGTGATGATCGTAGGCGATGATGACCAATCTATCTATGGCTGGCGTGGTGCGAAGATCGAAAATATTCAGAAGTTCTTGGATGAATTCCCAGGCGCTTCGACGGTTCGACTTGAACAAAACTACCGTTCAACCAAAACCATTCTGCAGGCGTCGAATGAGCTTATCTCGAACAACACTGAGCGTATGGGTAAAGAGCTGTGGACTGATGGCAACGATGGCGAGCCAATCTCAGTTTACTCAGCTTATAACGAGTTAGATGAAGCGCGTTTCACGGTTAGCAAAATCAAAGAGTGGCAAGAGAAAGGCGGTGCGTTAGAAGATACCGCGATGCTTTATCGTAATAACGCCCAATCTCGTGTGCTTGAAGAAGCGCTTATCCAAGGTGGTCTGCCTTACCGAATCTACGGTGGCATGCGATTCTTCGAGCGTCAGGAAATCAGAGATGCTTTGAGCTACCTGCGTTTAATGAGTAACCGCAGCAATGATGCGGCATTCGAACGTGTCGTTAATACGCCGACTCGTGGTTTGGGTGATAAAACGTTAGAAACGATTCGTCTTGCGGCGCGTGACCGTGGTGCAACTATGTGGCAAGCCAGTATTGCTCTGATAGAAGAGCAAGTGCTTCCAGGCCGTGCTGCGGGTGCATTGAGCCGCTTTATCGAGCTTATCAATGCGCTTGAAGATGACACCATAGAACTGAGGCTTCATGAGCAAACCGACCACGTGATCAAATCGTCGGGCTTGTTTGCGATGTACGAGCAAGAGAAAGGCGAGAAGTCTAAGGCTCGTATTGAGAACTTGGAAGAATTGGTAACGGCAACGCGTCAGTTTGAAAAACCAGAAGAAGCAGATGAAATGAGCATGCTAACGGCATTCTTAACTCATGCGGCTTTGGAAGCGGGCGAAGGCCAAGCTGATGAGTTTGATGATGCGGTTCAGTTAATGACTCTGCACAGCGCCAAAGGCCTAGAGTTCCCAATGGTCTTCATGGTGGGTGTGGAAGAAGGTATGTTCCCAAGCCAGATGTCAGCAGAAGAAGCAGGGCGCTTAGAAGAAGAGCGTCGCCTGTGTTACGTAGGCATGACGCGTGCGATGGAGAAGCTTTACATCACTTACGCAGAGATGCGTCGCTTGTACGGGCAAGACAAGTACCACAAACCGTCACGCTTTATTCGTGAACTACCAGAAACCTGTCTGGATGAGGTTCGTATGAAAGCGCAAGTGAGTCGTCCTGCTAGCAGTGGCCGCTTTAGCCAAACCGCCGTGAAAGAGAACTTTAACGAAACAGGATTTAGTTTGGGTTCTCGCGTTAAGCACCCTAAGTTTGGTGAAGGCACTATCATCAACTTCGAGGGAAGTGGCCCGCAGAGCCGAGTTCAAGTCGCGTTTAACGGTGAAGGCATCAAGTGGTTAGTAACGGCTTATGCTCGTTTAGAACAGTTGTAATCTGCTACTTCAGCATGTAGAAAACAGTTCGATATCTGAAACTATTCAGCATTGAAAAGTAATCCGCATTAAAAACAGAAAGAGCAGCCAATGGCTGCTCTTTTTATTGCTCGATTCAGCCTAAATAGGCTGAATCGAGCTTAAGGCATTTCTGCCTAGGAAGGAGACTTACAGTGCTGCAAGTGCCGCTTCGTAGTTTGGTTCTTCAGTGATCTCTGCAACCAACTCGCTGTGTGTTACCACACCTTTTTCATCAACAACGACAACTGCGCGTGTTGTTAGGCCTGATAGTGGGCCTTCAGCAATCGCTACGCCGTAGTCTGATGCGAATGCAGGAGAACGGAAAGTTGAAGCGTGTTGAACGCCTTCAATGCCTTCTAGTTCGCAGAAGCGACCCGCAGCAAACGGTAGGTCAGCAGAAATACAAACAACAACCGTGTTCTCAAGTTCTGCTGCTTTTGCGTTGAACGTACGTACGCTCGTTGCACAAGTTGCTGTGTCGATGCTTGGGAAGATGTTTAGAACCACTTTCTTGCCTTCAAGAGAAGCAAGAGTCAGTTCAGAAAGGTCGCCTGCAGTCAGTGCAAAGCTTGGTGCTTGTTCGCCAGTTTGTGGGAATGTGCCTGTTAGTGGTACAGCAGCGCCTTTGAAGGTAACGTGTGACATGAATTTGTCCTTAGTTTAATTATGGTTATGAAACTAGTTGATCCTAGTAAGACTTACGTTACTCGGAAGTGGTTAAGAAGTGAATGCTTTAAATGTCAGAATTGTAATTAAAGGTCTTTGATTTATTTGTTTGAGAGAGGAATAAGTGAAACGACAGATAAAGAAAAACCCCGAGAGCTTGCGCTCATCGGGGTCTATAGTCTTACTCGCAGCAATCCGGCTACTAAGTGTGCTCCATGCATCAAATCCATGATAGTGTGCTGTTATCCTTCAGCGTATTCCTTTCGTCGCCTTCCTAGCGGTGTCCTTGATCTTATCCTGATCTGCCAACAATCCTCGTTAGCGCGCGTCACTTGTTCCTTGAGCGGTGTCCTTTACATCATCCTGATGTTCAGTCCTTTCCTCGTCCAGAGGTGTCCATTGTCTTTCCTTAGTAGCAACCATCCTAGTTACTATTGCGTCCATTCAATGTCCATTTCGCTATCCATGCCGATTATTCATCCTGAGTAATCGAATCTTCATCCTGAAGATAACCAAGTCCTTGGCGTTTCCTGTTCCGTGTCAGCATCCTTCCGACACCATTCATATTACCGATTCCTTATTTATCAGCAATGGTGCATAAGCGAATTTCTATATAATTATTTGAATGATAAATGTACGTATCGTTTTATTTCAATTGGTTACGATATCTAGGTGACTAATTTCGTCATCAAATATCGATATTTACTCACTACCTTGTGAGAGATCTCGCACAAGGCAGCGAGTAAAAAGGGAGGATTATTCCCTACTGACCAATGGCTGCACCTTCACGACGAGGGTCTGCAGCGCCTTCTAAACCATCTTTTGTGATGCGAATCGCGTGTAAACCAGAGTTAAGATCGCGAACGTTGACCTCAAATCCCATCTTTTCTAGCTCAGGTTTGAAGTTTTCCGCTGATGTTCCTTTTTCTAAATCTAAGGTACCGAAGCGGTTTAGGAAGTGTGGTTGATTGATGGCTTGCTGAATATCCATGTCCCATTGGGTATGAGCAATGATCGCTTGTGCCACATAACCTATGATACGGCTGCCTCCCGGAGAGCCAATTGCCATGTAAGGTTTATCGTCTTGCATGATGATGGTCGGTGCCATTGAAGAGCGCGGACGTTTACCCGGTTCAAGTCGGTTGGCGATAGGCTTACCATCGTTATGGGTCTTGAATGAGAAATCCGTCAGTTCGTTGTTGAGTAGGAAACCTCTAACCATCAAGCGTGAGCCAAAGGCATTCTCAATGGTGGTGGTCATCGAAACGACATTGCCATCGCTATCGACAATATTGAAGTGGCTGGTGGACGGCAATTCAATAGAAACATCTTGGTTTCTCTGCATCGCGTGATCCCACGGCGGTGTGCCTGAAGGTGCGCTTGCCAATGCCTTACCTGCGGTAATTAACTGAGCGCGTTCCTGCAAATAGTCAGCATTCACTAACCCTTGGGTAGGCATTGGCACATAATCTTGATCCGCCATGTACATACCACGGTCTGCAAAGGCTAGGCGAGAAGCATCTGCTAACACTTGCCAAGATTTCGCGTCGTTTGGTCCCCATGATTTGAGGTCAAACTGCTCGGTCATCGCTAAAATCTGCCCAACCGTTAATGCACCTGAACTTGGTGGACCCATTCCGCACACTTGGTAGCTCTCATAAGCGGAACAAACCGGCTCGCGCTGCTTGATCGAATAAGCGTCGAAGTCTTTCTGTGCTAATACGCCCGGGTTACCTTTCGCGGTTTGCACGGTATTGATAATGTCGGCAGAGATCTCACCTTGGTAAAAGGCCTTAGCACCGTTCTTAGAAATAGCGTTTAACGTTGCCGCGTACTCTGGGTTCTTAAGTTGCGTGCCAGCTGTTTTCGGGCTGCCATCGGCATTGAAGAAGTAGGCTTTGGTAGTGGTAAAGCGGCTTAGTCGCTCTTGGTCATTCTCAATCAAGGTGGCTAAACGTGGGCTGATAGTGAAACCTTCTTCAGCCAGCTGAGCAATAGGCTTAATCAGTGATGCCCATTCGAGCTTGCCGTACTTCTGGTGAGTGTCCCACAGTAATTGCACCGTGCCTGGCGTGCCAACAGAACGACCGCCAACCACGGCATCATAGAATTTAAGCGGTTGGCCGTTTTCGTCTTGGAATAGACGTGGTGTGGCATCAAGTGGTGCAGTTTCACGGCCATCGTAGGTTTTGAGTTGCTTGTCCTTGCCATCAAAATAAACAAGGAACGCGCCGCCACCAATACCTGAAGACTGAGGTTCCACTAAGCCAAGCATAAGCTGCACAGCAACCATGGCGTCTATCGCGTTACCACCACGAGCAAGTACATCAGCACCGGCTTGTGTGGCAAGAGGGTTGGCCGCGGTCACCATCCAATCGTTGGCTTTAATGAGCTGTTTGGTTTCTAAACCACTACTTTGTTCGGGTGCGACGGAATCGGCAGCTTGATTTGCCCAACTGACGTGAGAGGCAAAAAGTAGGGTAGAAGTGGCGAGGGTTGTTAGTTTTGTTTTCCACTGCATGATCTTCTCCTTTTAATATGCAGAGCTAGATTGGCAGTGGAAAGATGAGATAGCCAGAGTGTTGTTAACGAATTGTAATCTTGATTCGAATTTAAGCGATTAAACCGGACAGCGACTGCCAAAGAATACTCACGCCAATAAGGCTGAATACCACGCCACATAAGCCATCGATGTATACCGTTGCTTCGCTGAGTTTCTTTTGCAATGCCTTAGTCGAAAGCATCCACGCCAGTAGTGAGAACCAAAACAGAGACAGACCAAATAGGATGATAAGCGCAAAGCCTTTACCTGACAGAGACATGTCGGCAGGCACTAGGCTCGACATCAAGCTGATAAAGAACACCAAAGCCTTTGGGTTGAGAATATTGGTCGCAAACCCTTTCGAAAATGCCTGACGTTTATTGGTCAGAATCAGATCGTTGGAATTGACGATATCGGCATCATCATTGTGGTTCTGAATGATTTGCCAGGTTGCTTTAAGTGCACCGTAGCCTAAGTACAGCAAGTAGCTACCGCCGGCTAGTTGGATAATGGCAAATAATGTGGGTTGTTGGTGGACTAGGTAACTGATTCCCGTCAGGCTCAGCAATGAGTGCAGCAAGATCCCGCAAGATAAACCAAGCGCAATGTACAAGCCTGTCTGGCGTCCGTGACGCGTCGCATTTTGCACGACTAACGCAAAATCAGGGCCGGGGCTCATCAAAGCGATGAAGTGGATAGAGGCTAGGGTGATCAGTATGGTGACTTCGTTCATCGTCAGTTCTCAATAACGTTGCCGCTATTTTTAAATAAGTAATCGTATTGAGCGTAGCTTACCGTGATTTGAAATCGAGCAATTGTAAATTATCAACACTTAGTTGATTTGTGAGGGTGGTACGCCGAACGTGGTTTTGAAAGCCTTAGAGAAGTGTGCTTGATCATAAAAGCCTACTTGGTGAGCGACCTTGGTACCACATATCCCAGACTTAATCAGACGCATGCTCTGTTCCATACGTAAACGGCTCAGCCATGCATAAGGCGTAATGCCCATTCTGTTTTTAAAATGGCGTTGGAATTGAGTCGTGGTTAAACCACACAACTCAGACAATTGTTCTAATCGCACTGGTTGATCCAAGTTCGCCATCAAGTAGTCTTTTAGCGTATCAATCGATTGATTACCCAGTTTGATGTCACTCTTCGATCCAAATTTCGCATAACGATCGACAATCGTCGAGAACCCTTCGAAAGGTAAGCAATCTTGAGCGAGCTGGCTGATGTTTTGATGGATTAATAGGCCGTGTAAGTTGCGCAATTGTGAAAATGCAGCTTGATCGGAGAGGATCAACTCAGAAAAGCCTAATGTGTGACCATTTTGCTTGGGATCGGCAAGATCTTGAAACCATTGGGGAGACACGGCAAACACACTGACTTGATAACCCGAATCGAGTTTGGAGTGCCCATCATGCAGCTCATCGGGTGGCATGATAACAACTTGGCCAGCACCAACATTATGGCTCATCCCTTTATAGACGAATTTCTGCTGTCCTTGGGTAATTAAACCAATGTGAAAGTCCAAATGATAGTGGCGCTGAAAGGCAAACTCTTGGTATTGAGCTTGGATCAGGCTGATATCTTCTGTTGGGGTGGAGTAATAGTGGACTTTATCCATGGTACAAAAAAGCTTGGTCAAATAGTCATCAATTCAACCAAGCTTATCTTCGTATTAAGGGATTGTCTTGTAAAAAACGATCAGTGTTACTGCTTAGCGCGTTTGTTCTTTCTGTTGTTACGCAGACCGTCAAAGCTGAATATCACCAACGCTCCCCAAATAAAGGCGAAGGTAATCGCTTTGTCACTGGTAAACGCTTCGCCATAAATCAGCACCGCTAACAAGAACATTAAGCTTGGTCCAATGTACTGGAAGAAACCGAGGGTCGATAGCTTCAAGCGTGTTGCAGCGCCAGTAAAGCACAGCAGTGGAATGGTGGTAATAACACCAGCAGCAACCAGTAACAGATTGAGTTGCATCGGGTTCATTGAGAAGTCTGAGGTTGGGCTATCAGCAATAAACAGTAGGTACGTTGCTGCGAGAGGCAACATAACCAGAGTCTCAATGAACAAACCGGTTTGCGCTTCTAAGCTCACCTTTTTACGCAGTAAGCCATAAAAACCGAAGCTAAAGGCTAGGGCAATGGCGACGATCGGCACTGAACCGAAGGCAATTAATTGGATTAATACGCCAATAGCAGCAAGAGCCACTGCAAACCATTGCAGCTTACGTAAGCGTTCGCCGAGGAAGAGCATCCCGAGCAACACGTTAATCAGTGGGTTGATGTAATACCCCAAGCTGGCATCAAGCATGTGATTGGAATTCACCGCCCAAATAAAAATAAGCCAGTTAGCGCCCACCAAAATAGACGTCGCCACCAAATAGAGCATTTTTGGTTTCGAGGTCAAGGTGTCGCGGACTTTACGCCAGCTGCGGCCAATGTGCAGTAAGAAAGCGAGTAGGAAAAAGGACCATACTACACGGTGGCTAAGGATCTCTAACGGGGAAACGTCACTTAAAGATTTGAAATATATAGGGGCGATTCCCCACATGGTGTAGGCGCCGACGGCAAGCAAAACTCCCTGGCGCGTACGTTGTTGTTCTTCCTGTGTCATGCATCTTTCTCTAGCACTGAGTGCTTATTAATAAGATTTATAAGAGAGTTGGTCAGTATAGGAGCGATAACCCTTTTCACCTAACAATTTGCGGTTTAATTCGCCAGCGTTCCCCTCTACAATGTGCGACTTGCTTGCCGAAGATGCTTGCTGATTTCATACCTCGATTAGGAACCATAATGACCGCCACTCTGATTGCTGAGCAAATACCAACTCCCGCGAATGATGCGCAAACCATCTTGCAAGATGTGTTCGGCTATCAAAGCTTTCGCGATGGTCAGCAAGAGGTCATTGATTTGGCCGTTGAGGGCAAAGACAGCTTGGTGATTATGCCAACCGGTGGCGGTAAATCTCTGTGTTACCAAATCCCGGCTTTGGTTCGTGAAGGGCTGACTCTGGTTATCTCACCGCTGATTTCGTTGATGAAAGACCAGGTTGATCAGCTGAAAGCTAACGGTGTCGCGGCAGAGTGCATTAACTCGTCAATGCCGCGTGAGAATCTGATCTCGGTCTTTAATCGTATGAACTCAGGTCAGCTGAAAATGGTGTATGTCTCGCCAGAGCGCGTGTTGATGCGTGACTTTATCGAGCGTCTACAAGGCTTACCGCTTTCGATGATTGCGGTCGATGAAGCGCACTGTATCTCTCAGTGGGGACACGATTTCCGCCCTGAATATGCATCATTAGGTCAGCTTAAACAGTATTTCCCACATGTACCTTACATGGCGCTAACGGCAACTGCCGATGATGCGACGCGTAAAGATATTATCTCGCGTTTGCAGTTGGTGGATCCGCATACGCATTTAGGCAGCTTCGATCGCCCTAATATTCGCTATAACTTGGTTGAGAAGCACAAGCCCGTGTCTCAGGTGGTTCGCTACCTAGAAACACAGAAAGGCAATTGCGGCATCATCTATTGTGGTAGCCGTAAGAAAGTGGAAATGGTGACCGAGAAGCTGTGCAATAACGGTATTCGCGCCGCGGGTTACCATGCTGGCATGGACACCGATGAACGTGCTTACGTTCAAGAAGCTTTCCAACGTGATGATATTCAGATCGTTGTGGCGACCGTGGCATTTGGTATGGGTATCAATAAACCCAACGTTCGCTTTGTAGTGCACTTTGATATTCCACGCAACATTGAGTCTTACTATCAAGAGACTGGCCGTGCGGGTCGTGATGGCTTGCCTGCTGAAGCCATGATGCTGTTTGACCCTGCTGATATGGGTTGGCTGCGTCGTATGTTGGATGAGAAAGAAGAAGGCCCGCAAAAACAAGTTGAGATGCACAAGCTGAACGCGATGAGTGCCTTTGCTGAAGCACAAACCTGTCGCCGTCAGGTTCTGCTTAACTACTTTGGTGAATATCGTGAGAAGCAATGTGGCAACTGCGATATCTGTCTCGACCCACCTAAGCATTTTGATGCGACCCAAGAAGCGCAGAAGGCGTTGTCTTGTGTGTACCGTGTGAATCAGTCGTTTGGTATGGGCTATGTGGTTGAAGTGATGCGTGGCATGCAGAATATCCGTGTGCGCGATAATGGCCACGATAAGCTGTCTACCTACGGTATTGGCCGTGACCACAGTCATGATTACTGGATCAGTATCTTCCGTCAGTTAATTCACAAAGGCTTGTTGTTCCAGAACATCACTCGTAACTCGACGTTACAGTTAACCGAAGAAGCACGTCCGTTACTGCGTGGTGAGATGTCTTTGGAGTTGGCTGTACCTCGTTTAGATACCGCGGTGCGTAATGCGAAGTCCGATAAACTGAGCAGTAAGAACTACGATAAGAAGCTGTTTGCGAAACTGCGAAAGCTGCGTAAGTCGATTGCAGATGAAGATGGCTTACCACCTTATGTGGTATTCAGTGACGCGACGCTGATTGATATGGCTGAAATCCTACCCACATCTTATGGCGAGATGCTGGCAGTGAATGGTGTCGGTCAACGCAAACTCGATAAGTACGCTGATCCATTCTTAGATTTGATTCAAGAACACATCACTACACACGGCTAATTGCTAGTTTTCAGAAGTGTTTAGCTTATAAAAACGATTAGCTCATAGAAAAAGAATAAGGTTGATAGGGACATGACAACACCAACAGAATTTGGCTTAAGAGAGTATTTGGCTGAGGAAGGGCGTTTATTGATTACGTCTCCAAGTTTTGATTTTGATTCTTACGAAGTGTTAGGTGAAAAGCTGGTGGCGTTACTGTCAGCGTCTGTTGTTGAAAAACAATGGGACGCCGATATGCACTCTTGGTTGATTGATTTTGAAGATTGTCGAATGTTTTTAAAGTCTGAGCATTACAGCGAATCAATTTGGTTTGAGTCGTTAAACGCTGAAGAAAGCCGAGAAGAGTTCGATTATCTCGCGACGCTTTTCAAGCGCGGCTTCTAACTTTTAGCACGGCTTCTAACTTCAAGCATGGTTTCTAACGTCATTCATCAATAAAAGTGAGGATAAACGTTTGCGTTTGTTCTCACCATTGCAGCCAATATTGATTAATGTATAATCGCCCGCCGCTCAATAGAGCAAATTATAGAAACATTTTTAATTCACATTATTGGTAAGAGCTTTCTTGGATTATTCGAAGAAATGACTCGATTTGGGTTCCCTCACCCCCAAACCAAACTAAAAAGGTACAGCATGAGTAACTTTACCCCTGCGCAACAGCGCAAAGCCCTAGCACTATTAGTTTTGTTCCATTTGGTCATTATTGCGTCAAGCAACTATTTGGTTCAGCTACCTTTTACCGTCTTCGGTATGCACACCACTTGGGGTGCTTTCACTTTCCCGTTTATCTTCCTAGCGACCGATCTCACAGTACGCATTTTTGGCGCGCAGCTTGCTCGTAAAATCATTTTCTTAGTGATGTTGCCTGCACTGGCCGTTTCTTATTTATTGTCTGTGGTTTTCTTTGAAGGTTCATTCCAAGGCTTTAGCCAACTAGGCGAGTTCAACCTGTTTGTTGCACGCATCGCAGCGGCAAGCTTCATGGCTTATTTGCTCGGTCAGATCTTGGATGTGCATGTGTTCAACCGCTTACGCCAAATGAAGCAATGGTGGGTTGCGCCAACGTGTTCGACACTTTTTGGTAATGCCATTGATACCATCGCGTTCTTTGCGATTGCCTTCTACCAAAGCCCAGATCCATTCATGGCTGAGCACTGGACTGAGATTGCGTTGGTTGATTACGGATTCAAACTCATCATTAGCTTAGGTTTGTTCGTGCCTATGTACGGTGTGCTTCTTAATTACGTGGTTAAGAAGTTAACCGCAGTGAACCCTGATTTTAAAGCGACAGGTGTTAACGCTTAAGTTTGAGATTTGTAACGCAAAGCATTAATGCTGCGATAAGAAAAAGCCCAAGTTAGTCTACTAACTTGGGCTTTTTTAATTTCTAGCGTCAGATACTAATATCAGAGGCATTCAATATTCAATGGCCAGCCAATATCGGTTTGGCGGTTCGATTCGATCTCTAGCTCAGCAGCTGTCAGCGGATTGTCTGCTAGCCATTGCTTAGAAAGCGTCAAGGTCAGGTTGTTACCATCGGTTGCAAGCTTAAACTCAGGCTCTAGCGCTGGATTACGACGGTGAGTCAGCAAAATAGCTAAGCGTAGAATTCGTAAAATACGCTTGCTGCTGGTGCCTGAGATTGCATGTTGCTCAGGCAATGAGGTTAACTGTTCACGGTAGCGGCGAGTTAACTCACCCAAGTAGTGCTTTTGCGCTCGAGTAAAGCCTGGCAGGTCTAAGTTCTGCAGTAGGTAAGCGCTGTGCTCGCCGCCTTTTTTGAAATCGATGGTTAAACCAATCTCATGAAGCTTAGCTGCGGTTTGCAATAGCACGCCAGCTTGAGGCTCTGAAACCCACTCTTCGGCGCCCGCTTGCTCTAACAGAGTTTGTGCGACTACAGCAACTTGTTCACCGTAGCTTACGTCCATTTGATAGCGTGATTGCACGCTCTTGACGGTACGCGCTCGAATATCTTCTTGGCGAAGTTCATCCACCATCTCGTAGGCTAGGCCTTCACGGAGTGCACCGCCTGCGAGTGTCATTGAATCAATTTCAAGTAGCTCAAAAATAGCGATAAGAATAGAAAGGCCACTTGGGAACACGAGTGCACGCTCTAGGGTCAATCCTTCTATTTCTAGCTCTTCCAAGCGCTCGGTAATCATGGCTTGTTTCTGTAGACGCTTAAGCTTGGCATGAGTAATGACTTCATCCATGCCTTGCGCCAACATGATTTCTTGCAGTGCTTGAACGGTACCACTGGCACCAACACACACATCCCATCCAATATCCGTGTAGCTATCTAGAATAGGAGCCAACGTAGACTTAGCCGCTTCAATGGCATTGTTAAAGTTGGTTGCGGTTAATTGGCGATCTTTAAAGTGGCGCTCAAGCCAGGTAACACAGCCCATCTTCAGGCTAGTTAGTGCTTTCGCTGAGAAGCCTTCACCTATGATCATTTCGGTGCTTGCGCCACCAATATCAACCACTAGTCGGCGGCCGCTGCCACCAGAAGTGTGTGCTACGCCTTTATAGATAGTCGCAGCTTCTTCTTCACCAGAGATAACATTGATGTCGTAACCAAGGATCTGGTTCGCTTTCTCTAGAAATATATCCACATTGATAGCGGTACGTAGGGTCGCTGTACCCACAATGCGGATATTTTCTTTTGGAATATCTTGCAGTCGCTCTGCAAAGAGACTCAAACAGTCCCAACCGCGCTGCATAGCTTCTGTACTAAGCGCATTATTTTCATTTAAGCCTGCTGCTAAACGCACTTTACGCTTAATCTTAGCCATGGTTTGTACGCTGCCATCGATGTGACGCACAACGAGCATATGAAAACTGTTCGACCCGAGGTCGATTGCAGCATAAAGCGGGGGTGACACTGTTTGACTCATAAGCGACTAAGCTTCCTTGTTATGACGCGGTTGGCGTGGGCGACGGTTCTGGTTTGGTTTACGGTTACCGTTGCGTGGGCCATTGTTGTTTGAGCGGCGTTGTTGCGGGTTACGTGTACGTAAGCGCATCGGTGCTGGCAGATCTTCTAGTAGTGCAGAAGCATCGTAGTCAGACATTGGGATAGCATGCTCAATGTATTCTTCGATTGGTGGCAAGTTGATTGCGTAATCTTCACAAGCAAAGCTGATCGAGTGACCGCTTTCACCAGCACGACCTGTACGACCGATACGGTGAACGTAATCTTCGCAATCATCAGGTAGGTCGAAGTTGAATACGTGTGTTACTTGAGGAATGTGTAGGCCACGAGCTGCAACATCCGTTGCGACAAGAAGGTCAACATCACCTTTGGTGAACTGCTCAAGAATCTTTTCACGTTTCTTCTGAGGAACATCACCCGTTAGCAGGCCTACACGGTGACCATCGGCAGCCAAGTGGCCCCAAACTGATTCACATTTGTGCTTCGTGTTAGCGAAGATGATTGCGCGATCTGGCCATTCTTCTTCGATTAACGTTTGTAGAAGAGCCATCTTATGTTCGTTAGAAGGGTAGAACAGCTCTTCTTGAATGCGGTGACCTGTTTTACGCTCAGGCTCAACAACCACGTGCTCTGGGTTGTGCATGTGCTCGAACGCTAGCTCTTGTACGCGGTAAGACAGCGTCGCAGAGAACAGCATGTTCAGGCGATCTTTTGGCTCAGGCATACGGCGGAACAAGAAGCGAATGTCTTTAATAAAGCCCAGATCAAACATACGATCGGCTTCATCAAGCACAACAGCTTGAATGTGGTTAAGGTTAAATACCTTTTGCTTGTAGAAATCGATGATACGGCCAGTCGTACCAATTAAGATATCTGCGCCTTCTTCGATCTTACCTAGCTGCTTGTCGTAGCTTTCGCCACCGTAAGCGAGTGCTGCTTTGATACCCGTGCTTTCAACCAGAGAGTCAGCATCGTTGTAGATCTGAATCGCGAGTTCACGCGTTGGTGCCATAATAATTGCACGTGGCTGGTTAGGCTTACGCCCTTCATGCTCAGGTGTTTTTAGCAGGTGGTTAAAAGTAGCAGTTAGAAACGCAAGCGTTTTACCAGTACCCGTTTGGGCCTGGCCTGCAATGTCTTGGCCGGTGAGCAGTACCGGGAGCGCCAAGGCTTGGATAGGGGTACAATAATCGAACCCTTTTTTCTCCAATCCTTCAATGACTTGAGGAAGTAAATCCAAGTCGGCGAACTTTTGCTCTGTGATATGCGTCTTTTTCATTGCTATAGAATATCAGCTTAAGCTTGCAATACGAAAGTAAATACATTCCAATAGGGCATCTATTTACTGGTTATCATCCAACCAGTTCTAAAAAATACATTGGAGTGGAAGATGAGTGATAAGATTTTGCAGCTAACTGATGACGGTTTTGATAACGATGTAATCAATGCTGCAGGCCCTGTTCTTGTTGATTTTTGGGCAGAATGGTGTGGTCCATGTAAAATGATTGCGCCGATTCTTGATGAAATCGCAAACGAGTACGAAGGCAAGCTCACAATCGGTAAATTAAATATCGACCAAAATGCTGGAACTCCACCAAAATTTGGTATTCGTGGCATTCCAACGCTGCTTCTTTTCAAAGATGGCGGCGTAGCAGCAACTAAAGTTGGTGCATTGTCTAAAACTCAACTTAAAGAGTTCCTAGACGCTAACCTTTAATTAGGTGAGCCTTTGAAAAGAAACCGCGCAGTTAACAAATGCGCGGTTTTGTTTTTTCTAAGCTATGGACTACTCTTAGTTTTAGTGCTAATTTATCGCACGTTAATTGAACGAATTTCTCTTCTTGGTCGATCCTGTGACCAACTCCTTCTTAACTTAAGAAAACAGATCCTATTTTGACTAAACAAACTTCCACCACTATGAATCTTACTGAACTGAAGAACAGACCTGTGTCTGAACTTGTTAAACTTAGCGAAAGCCTAGGTCTTGAAAATCAAGCTCGCCTAAGAAAACAAGACATTATCTTCTCCATCCTTAAAGCGCATGCAAAAAGTGGTGAAGACATCTTTGGTGATGGTGTTCTAGAAATTCTTCAAGACGGTTTTGGTTTCCTGCGTAGCGGCGACAGTTCGTACCTTGCTGGGCCAGATGATATTTACGTATCACCAAGCCAGATTCGTCGTTTTAACCTTCGCACCGGTGACTCGATTGGCGGTAAAATCCGTCCACCTAAAGATGGCGAACGTTACTTTGCACTGCTTAAAGTAAACACGGTTAACTACGACAAGCCAGACAACGCTCGTAACAAAATCCTTTTTGAAAACCTGACTCCTCTTCACGCCAACGAACGTATGGTGATGGAAGCGGGTAATGGTGCGACTGAAGATATCACAGCTCGAATTCTTGACCTTGCTTCACCTATAGGTAAAGGCCAGCGTGGTCTGATTGTTGCTCCGCCTAAAGCAGGTAAAACAATGCTTCTGCAAAATATTGCACAAAGCATTGCACGCAACCATCCTGAGTGTGAACTAATGGTTCTACTTATCGATGAGCGTCCAGAAGAAGTAACAGAAATGCAGCGCCTAGTTAAAGGCGAAGTAATCGCATCGACTTTCGATGAGCCAGCATCTCGCCACGTGCAAGTTGCAGAAATGGTAATTGAGAAGGCGAAGCGTCTTGTTGAACACAAAAAAGACGTGGTTATCCTACTGGACTCAATCACTCGTCTAGCTCGTGCTTACAACACTGTTATTCCTTCATCAGGTAAAGTTCTTACTGGTGGTGTTGATGCGAATGCTCTACATCGTCCAAAGCGTTTCTTCGGTGCGGCACGTAACGTAGAAGAAGGCGGTAGCTTAACTATCATCGCAACAGCACTGGTTGATACTGGTTCTAAGATGGATGAAGTAATCTACGAAGAATTCAAAGGTACAGGTAACATGGAACTGCACCTTAACCGTAAGATTGCTGAAAAGCGCGTATTCCCAGCGATTGATTTCAACCGCTCTGGTACTCGTCGTGAAGAGCTTCTTACTAAGAGCGATGAACTACAGAAGATGTGGATCCTGCGTAAGATTGTTCACCCTATGGGCGAAACTGATGCAATGGAATTCCTTATCGATAAGTTAGCAATGACTAAAACGAACGATGAGTTCTTTGACGCAATGCGTCGTCAGTAGTCTTGATTAGCTGATAGTTATTAAAAAGCGCTGCCTTCGGGTGGCGCTTTTTATTTGCATTTTATAGCGACAGCTTGCAGAATGAGCAAAAGTGTTAAAAGGAAGTTAAAATGCAACATGGACTGTTGTCATCATTACTCCTGTCTACTTCACTGTTACTTTCCCCGGTCGGTATGAGCTATGCCACCGAGATGTCTCCAATTACAGTAGAGTCTTGGCTTGAGAATGATCAAGTAAAACTGAAAACTGCTGAATTACTCGAATTTGTCGTACGTGACGAAGTTAATTCGCTGCGCTTCGCGCTTGAGCGTCTGACATTTCCCCAACAAGAAGTGGCTCGTTACCAACTCTTGAAGAAGCTCGAACAGCAAAAAATTGTCCTCACCCCCAAGATGTCTATCTTCATTGAGCAGCAACTCGCTATCACGCCAACTTACCAAGTTTTAGAGCGTGGAGATGGTTATGAGTTTACGGTACCTGCCTTTAATTACCCTTCGATTGCCAACCGGCTCATCAAACAGTGGCGCCAAGACCAGAAGACGCTGGTGTTTGTGTTAGATGCAGAGAAACAAGAACTCGACCTAAAAGAGTGGTTATCTGGATCTGAGCATCAAGTTCAAACACGAGAAGCATTGTTAATCAGAGAGCTAGACAGTTTGTCTCCTGAAGCGGTTGATTATCTGACTAAGCAACTCACGGCCTCCTCGATTGTTAGCTGGCTACCTTCTACTGAGGTGGTGGTTCGATTAGCGCAAGTGAGCGAAGACCCAGAGGTCTACAAGATTCTATGGCGAATGAAGGCCGATTATCATAGCCAAGCTGAGCTAGTCCGCCTTGCTGAAACCAAACAAGCGTTCGCACTTGAACAAGTAATGGCTGCGACTAAGAACCCTCGTTTGAAAGATGAAGCGATTACTTTGCTTACCAAGGTTAACCCGCTATCAGAAGAGGTGAAGGAGTTTCTTGTCTCTAGGATGGCGATTGCCGATGAAGCGCCATTAGTCGCCCGTGAATTAGCCAAACAAGGTCATACGCGATGGTTGCAAGATCTTGTAAATGATAACCCTCAGGTGAAGAGCTCTTTGATCGAGCAAGCATTACCGTAAAGTGGATTTTGCCTCTCAATAACCACACTAAAAAGGGGGATCTCAGCGTCACCCTTTTTGATATACTGAGCGCAGAATAATCAGCATGTAGAAGTCCTATGAGTTTTAAAGATTTACGTGATTTTATCGACCATCTTGAAAGTATTGGTCAGTTGAAACGCATTTCTCACCCAGTCGATCCAGACTATGAAATGACCGAGATTAGCGACCGTACTCTACGTGCTGGTGGCCCGGCTCTTTTATTTGAAAATCCAATAGGCTATGACATGCCTGTTTTAACCAATCTATTTGGCACACCTAATCGTGTGGCTATTGGTATGGGTCGTCAGGAAGTGAAAGAACTGCGTGAAGTGGGTAAGTTGTTAGCTTACCTGAAGGAACCTGAGCCACCAAAAGGCTTTAAAGACGCTCTCGATAAACTGCCGGTGTTTAAGCAAGTCTTAAATATGCCAGCTAAACGTCTTCGTAAAGCGGCATGCCAACAAGTGATATGGCAGGGTGATGACGTCGACCTAGATAAAATCCCCGTGATGAGCTGTTGGGCCGACGATGTCGCGCCATTGCTAACATGGGGATTAACGGTTACTCGCGGTCCTAATAAGAAACGCCAAAACTTAGGCATCTATCGCCAGCAAAAGATCGGCAAGAATAAAGTCATTATGCGTTGGTTAGCCCACCGTGGTGGAGCGCTTGATCTGCGTGATTGGATGGAAACAAACCCAGGCAAACCATTCCCAGTCTCTGTAGCGTTTGGAGCAGATCCTGCCACCATTCTTGGTGCGGTTACGCCAGTGCCGGATACTTTATCGGAATACGCGTTTGCAGGCTTACTACGCGGTAGTAAAACTGAGGTTGTTAAATCAATCAGCAATGACTTGGACGTTCCTGCAAGTGCGGAAATCGTGATGGAAGGTTACATCGACCCGAATGAGTTCGCGGACGAAGGGCCTTACGGAGATCATACTGGTTACTACAACGAGAAAGAAAAGCACCATGTGTTCACTATTACTCATGTAACCATGCGCGAAAACCCTATCTATCACAGCACCTATACTGGCCGTCCACCTGATGAGCCTGCGGTATTGGGTGTTGCGTTAAATGAAGTGTTTGTTCCTATTCTTCAAAAGCAGTTCCCAGAGATTGAAGACTTCTATCTACCGCCTGAAGGTTGTTCATACCGAATGGCAGTAGTGACCATGAAGAAGCAATACCCAGGTCACGCCAAGCGAGTGATGATGGGTGTATGGTCTTTCTTACGCCAATTCATGTACACCAAGTTTGTATTGGTGTGCGATGAAGATGTGAATGCACGAGACTGGTCTCAAGTGACCGCTGCTATGTGTGAACATATGGATCCGTCACGCGATAGCCTGATGATAGAGAACACGCCGATCGATTCATTGGATTTTGCATCACCCGTGGTTGGGTTAGGCTCTAAGATGGGCTTAGACATCACTAAGAAGTGGGATGCCGAGTTAGCACTATCGCCAGATATCGAATCAGCACCTGTAAATAGTGAGCATATAGAGGGCAGCTTAGCTGAGTTAACCAAGACTCAACCTGAAATTATTGATATTCACCTGCAAAACGATAATGCCAACATGGTTGTGGTGTCTATTGATAAGCAAGCTGCAGGTAATGGTAAGAAAATCATGGAAGCGGTTTGGTCTCAATTTGATGAGAACAAGTTTGTTATCGTGTGTGACGGCGATGTCAACGTGAGTGATTGGAATGACATTATTTGGGCGGTGACCACAAGAATGGATCCGGCCAGAGATACGTTGTTCCTACAGAATGAAACAGGACACTCAAAAATGGGTCTAGATGCGACCAATAAGTGGGAAGGCGAATGCCTGCGTGAGTGGGGTGTTCCAATCACAAAAGATCCTGATGTCGTTAAAAAGATTGATAGCATCTGGGAACAGCTAGGAATTTCATGAGCTACCAAGTAGTCTTATACCCAGAAAGCATCAGTTTTACCGTAGAAAAAGGGCAAACGGTCTTGGATGCTGCGCTCAACAGCGATATCTATTTCCCAAACCGTTGCCAAGTCGGCGCATGCGCGATGTGTATGTGCAGAAAATTAGAAGGGCAAGTGAGTTACCATCTTGAACCCATGCTTACAGAGAAAGAGCAGCAACAAGGTTGGATTTTTGCTTGCCAAGCATTTGCAGAAAGTAATTTAGTTCTAACCTTTGCCGATTAAGGGTTAGTAAGAGGAAGAACATGACTATTAAATGTAAAGTGAAGTCTATCGAGCCTTTGGCTTGTAATACTTACCAAATCCTACTTCACCCAGAAACACCGGTCGCTTTTAAAGCGGGCCAATATCTGATGGTTGAAATGGGCGAGAAAGATAAGCGTCCATTTTCGATTGCAAGTAGCCCTTGTCGCCATGAAGGCGAGCTTGAGTTACACATTGGTGCAGCTGAGCACAATGCTTACGCTTCAGAAGTCGTTGAGGCAATGAAGAAAGCACAAGCTGAAGATGGCGATATAGCTATTGATGCTCCGCACGGTGATGCGTGGGTTAAAGAAGAAAGCGATCGTCCTCTGTTACTAATTGCTGGTGGTACTGGCTTTAGCTACGTGCGCTCTATTCTCGATCACTGCATCGCGCAGAACAGTAAAAAAGAGATTCATCTATACTGGGGTGCAAAAGATGAGTGTCAGCTGTATGCGAAAGAAGAGCTTGTCGACATTGCAGCAAAACACAGCAATGTACATTTTGTACCAGTAGTAGAAGAAGCACCTGAAGTTTGGCATGGCCAAACGGGTAATGTATTAGAAGCAATCACGCAAAGTTTCGAATCATTAGCTGATTTCGATATCTACATTGCGGGTCGTTTCGAAATGGCAGGCGCTGCAAGAGACATGTTTACTCAGAATAAAGAAGCAAAACGTGACCATATGTACGCAGATGCTTACGCATTTATCTAAGAATTCTTTTGGGTTTTGAGCGAAAAGAGAGCAGAAATGTTCTCTTTTTTCTGTTTAGGTGAACTATTAGGCAGTTAACCCCTATTTATTCATTTTTTATGAAAAAGTAGTTGCTAAGCTGAGTGGGTTCCCTATAATGCGACACCACTGAGACGGCAGACGCCACAAGGCTTCAGCAACAATCAGTTAGACGGAAAGCGACAAAAAATTAATTTTCAAAAAGTGTTTGACACTGAATGTTAATTCGCTAGAATGGCCGTCCACTTAGAGAGGCTCCTTACTTAAAAGGAACGCTCAACAAGTGAAGCTCTTTAACAATTTAAACCTATCAATCTGTGTGGGCACTCGTTGATGAATATCAAAACGTTTTATCGTTAGATAAAACAGATTCTTCGGAATCAAAATTGATTTCAATGAACTGAGTGACCAATACGTTTAACTACTTGTAGTTATTCGGCACAGTCAATTCATTACCATTCTGTTGGAATGGTAATAGCTTTAGAATTACATGTTTACTTCGGTAAATATTAGTTTTGAAGTCAGTATTCGTTGAGTCACAAAATCTTAAATTGAAGAGTTTGATCATGGCTCAGATTGAACGCTGGCGGCAGGCCTAACACATGCAAGTCGAGCGGAAACGACACTAACAACCCTTCGGGTGCGTTAATGGGCGTCGAGCGGCGGACGGGTGAGTAATGCCTAGGAAATTGCCTTGATGTGGGGGATAACCATTGGAAACGATGGCTAATACCGCATAATGCCTACGGGCCAAAGAGGGGGACCTTCGGGCCTCTCGCGTCAAGATATGCCTAGGTGGGATTAGCTAGTTGGTGAGGTAATGGCTCACCAAGGCGACGATCCCTAGCTGGTCTGAGAGGATGATCAGCCACACTGGAACTGAGACACGGTCCAGACTCCTACGGGAGGCAGCAGTGGGGAATATTGCACAATGGGCGAAAGCCTGATGCAGCCATGCCGCGTGTATGAAGAAGGCCTTCGGGTTGTAAAGTACTTTCAGTTGTGAGGAAGGGTGTGTAGTTAATAGCTGCGCATCTTGACGTTAGCAACAGAAGAAGCACCGGCTAACTCCGTGCCAGCAGCCGCGGTAATACGGAGGGTGCGAGCGTTAATCGGAATTACTGGGCGTAAAGCGCATGCAGGTGGTTCATTAAGTCAGATGTGAAAGCCCGGGGCTCAACCTCGGAACTGCATTTGAAACTGGTGAACTAGAGTGCTGTAGAGGGGGGTAGAATTTCAGGTGTAGCGGTGAAATGCGTAGAGATCTGAAGGAATACCAGTGGCGAAGGCGGCCCCCTGGACAGACACTGACACTCAGATGCGAAAGCGTGGGGAGCAAACAGGATTAGATACCCTGGTAGTCCACGCCGTAAACGATGTCTACTTGGAGGTTGTGGCCTTGAGCCGTGGCTTTCGGAGCTAACGCGTTAAGTAGACCGCCTGGGGAGTACGGTCGCAAGATTAAAACTCAAATGAATTGACGGGGGCCCGCACAAGCGGTGGAGCATGTGGTTTAATTCGATGCAACGCGAAGAACCTTACCTACTCTTGACATCCAGAGAAGCCAGTGGAGACACAGGTGTGCCTTCGGGAACTCTGAGACAGGTGCTGCATGGCTGTCGTCAGCTCGTGTTGTGAAATGTTGGGTTAAGTCCCGCAACGAGCGCAACCCTTATCCTTGTTTGCCAGCGAGTAATGTCGGGAACTCCAGGGAGACTGCCGGTGATAAACCGGAGGAAGGTGGGGACGACGTCAAGTCATCATGGCCCTTACGAGTAGGGCTACACACGTGCTACAATGGCGCATACAGAGGGCAGCAAGCTAGCGATAGTGAGCGAATCCCAAAAAGTGCGTCGTAGTCCGGATTGGAGTCTGCAACTCGACTCCATGAAGTCGGAATCGCTAGTAATCGTGAATCAGAATGTCACGGTGAATACGTTCCCGGGCCTTGTACACACCGCCCGTCACACCATGGGAGTGGGCTGCAAAAGAAGTGGGTAGTTTAACCTTTCGGGGAGGACGCTCACCACTTTGTGGTTCATGACTGGGGTGAAGTCGTAACAAGGTAGCCCTAGGGGAACCTGGGGCTGGATCACCTCCTTATACGAAGATACTTACGATGAGTGTCCACACAGATTGATGGTTTAGATTTAGTTAAAGCCAGAGCTTTAATTAATAACGTAAGTTATTGATTAAAGCTTTTTGCTTTATGCTCTTTAACAATTTGGAAAGCTGACTGATTGATTACTTACGAGTAATTCAATCAAATTTAAAAGTTCTCAATGTTTATCTTTCATTAGATAAACACAACAAACACATTCAAGTGTCTTGTATTCGAATCAAATTTATTTGATTCACAATTGAGTCCGGCAAACAGTCATCAAGAATTAACCCTTCTTGATGACAACCAAAAACCTTGGTTAGTTGCCATACGCTTATTTGTCTTCACTTTTTAAAGTGAAAGCAAATAGAAACCCTTTCGGGTTGTATGGTTAAGTGACTAAGCGTACACGGTGGATGCCTTGGCAGTCAGAGGCGATGAAAGGCGTAATAACTTGCGATAAGCCCAGATTAGGTAGTAATAACCTTTTGAGTCTGGGATTCCTGAATGGGGAAACCCACTTGCATAAGCAAGTATCCTGTTGTGAATACATAGCAACAGGAGGCAAACCGGGGGAACTGAAACATCTAAGTACCCCGAGGAAGAGAAATCAACCGAGATTCCGAAAGTAGCGGCGAGCGAAATTGGATTAGCCCTTAAGCTTTTAATGATGCAGGTGAAGAGTCTGGAAAGTCTCGCAATAAAGGGTGATAGCCCCGTAACCGACACATCATAATCAGTGAAAACGAGTAGGGCGGGACACGTGATATCCTGTCTGAATATGGGGGGACCATCCTCCAAGGCTAAATACTACTGACTGACCGATAGTGAACCAGTACCGTGAGGGAAAGGCGAAAAGAACCCCTGTGAGGGGAGTGAAATAGAACCTGAAACCGTGTACGTACAAGCAGTAGGAGCACCTTCGTGGTGTGACTGCGTACCTTTTGTATAATGGGTCAGCGACTTAATTTTAGTAGCAAGGTTAACCGTTTAGGGGAGCCGTAGGGAAACCGAGTCTTAACTGGGCGTACAGTTGCTAGGATTAGACCCGAAACCAGGTGATCTAGCCATGGGCAGGTTGAAGGTTGAGTAACATCAACTGGAGGACCGAACCGACTAATGTTGAAAAATTAGCGGATGACTTGTGGCTAGGGGTGAAAGGCCAATCAAACCTGGAGATAGCTGGTTCTCCCCGAAAGCTATTTAGGTAGCGCCTCGGACGAATACTACTGGGGGTAGAGCACTGTTAAGGCTAGGGGGTCATCCCGACTTACCAACCCTTTGCAAACTCCGAATACCAGTAAGTACTATCCGGGAGACACACGGCGGGTGCTAACGTCCGTCGTGGAGAGGGAAACAACCCAGACCGCCAGCTAAGGTCCCAAAGTATAGCTAAGTGGGAAACGATGTGGGAAGGCTCAGACAGCCAGGATGTTGGCTTAGAAGCAGCCATCATTTAAAGAAAGCGTAATAGCTCACTGGTCGAGTCGGCCTGCGCGGAAGATGTAACGGGGCTAAGCTATACACCGAAGCTGCGGCTACGTACCTTAGGGTATGTGGGGTAGGGGAGCGTTCTGTAAGCCGTTGAAGGTGGTCTGTAAGGGCTGCTGGAGGTATCAGAAGTGCGAATGCTGACATGAGTAACGATAAAGGGAGTGAAAAACTCCCTCGCCGGAAGACCAAGGGTTCCTGTCCAACGTTAATCGGGGCAGGGTAAGTCGACTCCTAAGGCGAGGCCGAAAGGCGTAGTCGATGGGAAACGGGTTAATATTCCCGTACTTCTTACAATTGCGATGGGGGGACGGAGAAGGCTAGGTGGGCCTGGCGACGGTTGTCCAGGTTCAAGTATGTAGGCGGAAAGTTTAGGTAAATCCGGACTTTCTTAACGCTGAGATACGATGTCGAGCTACTACGGTAGTGAAGTCATTGATGCCATGCTTCCAGGAAAAGCCTCTAAGCTTCAGATTGTAAGGAATCGTACCCCAAACCGACACAGGTGGTCGGGTAGAGAATACCAAGGCGCTTGAGAGAACTCGGGTGAAGGAACTAGGCAAAATGGTACCGTAACTTCGGGAGAAGGTACGCTCTTATCAGTGAAGTCCCTTGCGGATGGAGCAGACGAGAGTCGCAGATACCAGGTGGCTGCAACTGTTTATTAAAAACACAGCACTGTGCAAAATCGTAAGATGACGTATACGGTGTGACGCCTGCCCGGTGCCGGAAGGTTAATTGATGGGGTTAGACTTCGGTCGAAGCTCTTGATCGAAGCCCCGGTAAACGGCGGCCGTAACTATAACGGTCCTAAGGTAGCGAAATTCCTTGTCGGGTAAGTTCCGACCTGCACGAATGGCGTAATGATGGCCACGCTGTCTCCACCCGAGACTCAGTGAAATTGAAATCGCTGTGAAGATGCAGTGTACCCGCGGCTAGACGGAAAGACCCCGTGAACCTTTACTACAGCTTGGCACTGAACATTGAACCTACATGTGTAGGATAGGTGGGAGACTATGAAATTGCGTCGCTAGATGTGATGGAGTCGTCCTTGAAATACCACCCTTGTAGTTTTGATGTTCTAACGTTGGTCCCTGAATCGGGATTACGGACAGTGCCTGGTGGGTAGTTTGACTGGGGCGGTCTCCTCCCAAAGAGTAACGGAGGAGCACGAAGGTGGGCTAAACACGGTTGGACATCGTGTGGTTAGTGCAATGGCATAAGCCCGCTTGACTGCGAGAATGACAATTCGAGCAGGTGCGAAAGCAGGTCATAGTGATCCGGTGGTTCTGAATGGAAGGGCCATCGCTCAACGGATAAAAGGTACTCCGGGGATAACAGGCTGATACCGCCCAAGAGTTCATATCGACGGCGGTGTTTGGCACCTCGATGTCGGCTCATCACATCCTGGGGCTGAAGTCGGTCCCAAGGGTATGGCTGTTCGCCATTTAAAGTGGTACGCGAGCTGGGTTTAGAACGTCGTGAGACAGTTCGGTCCCTATCTGCCGTGGGCGTTGGAAAATTGAAAGGGGCTGCTCCTAGTACGAGAGGACCGGAGTGGACGAACCTCTGGTGTTCGGGTTGTCATGCCAATGGCATTGCCCGGTAGCTAAGTTCGGAATCGATAACCGCTGAAAGCATCTAAGCGGGAAGCGAGCCTTGAGATGAGTTTTCCCTGGCACTATAAGTGTCCTAAAGGGTTGTCGTAGACTACGACGTTGATAGGCAGGGTGTGTAAGTGCTGCGAGGCATTGAGCTAACCTGTACTAATTGCCCGTGAGGCTTAACCATACAACACCCAAGGGGTTTTGTGGACTCAGAAGTACCAGACCTTGAATGCGTTTGAAGAGAAATAACTTTTAAATAAGCTTTCCGAATTTTAAAATTTGCTTGGCGACCATAGCATTGTGGACCCACCTGATTCCATGCCGAACTCAGAAGTGAAACACAATAGCGCCGATGGTAGTGTGGGGTTTCCCCATGTGAGAGTAGGACATCGCCAGGCTTTAATTTCGACTTTGTCTATTTAATAGACAAGTCACCATAGGGTTCTAAGTTTCTTAGAGTTTTATGTTGACTTTCAAAGTGGAAAGCGTATTATACGCGTCCTGCTTACGTGCTAAGGCACTGAAAGCGTTCTCTTTTTAGAGAACACGCTCTTTAACAATTTAAACCTATCAATCTGTGTGGGCACTCGTTGATGAATATCAAAACGTTTTATCCTTTGGATAAAACAGTTACTTCGGTAACAAACTTGATTTCAATGAACTGAGTGACCAATACAAAGTTAAGTTTACTTAATTTTGGCACAGTCAATTCATTACCATTCTGTTGGAATGGTAATAGCTTTAGAATTACATGTTTACTTCGGTAAATATTAGTTTTGAAGTCAGTATTCGTTGAGTCACAAAATCTTAAATTGAAGAGTTTGATCATGGCTCAGATTGAACGCTGGCGGCAGGCCTAACACATGCAAGTCGAGCGGAAACGACACTAACAATCCTTCGGGTGCGTTAATGGGCGTCGAGCGGCGGACGGGTGAGTAATGCCTAGGAAATTGCCTTGATGTGGGGGATAACCATTGGAAACGATGGCTAATACCGCATAATGCCTACGGGCCAAAGAGGGGGACCTTCGGGCCTCTCGCGTCAAGATATGCCTAGGTGGGATTAGCTAGTTGGTGAGGTAATGGCTCACCAAGGCGACGATCCCTAGCTGGTCTGAGAGGATGATCAGCCACACTGGAACTGAGACACGGTCCAGACTCCTACGGGAGGCAGCAGTGGGGAATATTGCACAATGGGCGAAAGCCTGATGCAGCCATGCCGCGTGTATGAAGAAGGCCTTCGGGTTGTAAAGTACTTTCAGTTGTGAGGAAGGGTGTGTAGTTAATAGCTGCGCATCTTGACGTTAGCAACAGAAGAAGCACCGGCTAACTCCGTGCCAGCAGCCGCGGTAATACGGAGGGTGCGAGCGTTAATCGGAATTACTGGGCGTAAAGCGCATGCAGGTGGTTCATTAAGTCAGATGTGAAAGCCCGGGGCTCAACCTCGGAACTGCATTTGAAACTGGTGAACTAGAGTGCTGTAGAGGGGGGTAGAATTTCAGGTGTAGCGGTGAAATGCGTAGAGATCTGAAGGAATACCAGTGGCGAAGGCGGCCCCCTGGACAGACACTGACACTCAGATGCGAAAGCGTGGGGAGCAAACAGGATTAGATACCCTGGTAGTCCACGCCGTAAACGATGTCTACTTGGAGGTTGTGGCCTTGAGCCGTGGCTTTCGGAGCTAACGCGTTAAGTAGACCGCCTGGGGAGTACGGTCGCAAGATTAAAACTCAAATGAATTGACGGGGGCCCGCACAAGCGGTGGAGCATGTGGTTTAATTCGATGCAACGCGAAGAACCTTACCTACTCTTGACATCCAGAGAAGCCAGTGGAGACACAGGTGTGCCTTCGGGAGCTCTGAGACAGGTGCTGCATGGCTGTCGTCAGCTCGTGTTGTGAAATGTTGGGTTAAGTCCCGCAACGAGCGCAACCCTTATCCTTGTTTGCCAGCGAGTAATGTCGGGAACTCCAGGGAGACTGCCGGTGATAAACCGGAGGAAGGTGGGGACGACGTCAAGTCATCATGGCCCTTACGAGTAGGGCTACACACGTGCTACAATGGCGCATACAGAGGGCAGCAAGCTAGCGATAGTGAGCGAATCCCAAAAAGTGCGTCGTAGTCCGGATTGGAGTCTGCAACTCGACTCCATGAAGTCGGAATCGCTAGTAATCGTGAATCAGAATGTCACGGTGAATACGTTCCCGGGCCTTGTACACACCGCCCGTCACACCATGGGAGTGGGCTGCAAAAGAAGTGGGTAGTTTAACCTTTCGGGGAGGACGCTCACCACTTTGTGGTTCATGACTGGGGTGAAGTCGTAACAAGGTAGCCCTAGGGGAACCTGGGGCTGGATCACCTCCTTATACGAAGATACTTACGATGAGTGTCCACACAGATTGATTAGGTTTAGAAAGTAAAAGAGACGATATTGGGTCTGTAGCTCAGCTGGTTAGAGCGCTCGCCTGATAAGCGGGAGGTCGGTGGTTCGAGTCCACTCAGACCCACCAATATCGATTAGATACAAAGATGGGGCTATAGCTCAGCTGGGAGAGCGCCTGCCTTGCACGCAGGAGGTCTGCGGTTCGATCCCGCATAGCTCCACCATCTTTAAGTGTTTTTATCTGAAAATATTTAAAAATGGTTTCGAAAGAAATCTAGCTCTTTAACAATTTGGAAAGCTGACTGATTGATTACTTACGAGTAATTCAATCAAATTTAAAAGTTCTCAATGTTTATCTTTCATTAGATAAACACAACAAACACATTCAAGTGTCTTGTATTCGAATCAATGTTTACATTGATTCATAATTGAGTCCGGCAAACAGTCATCAAGAATTAACCCTTCTTGATGACAACCAAAAACCTTGGTTAGTTGCCATACGCTAAGACCCTTTCGGGTTGTATGGTTAAGTGACTAAGCGTACACGGTGGATGCCTTGGCAGTCAGAGGCGATGAAAGGCGTAATAACTTGCGATAAGCCCAGATTAGGTAGTAATAACCTTTTGAGTCTGGGATTCCTGAATGGGGAAACCCACTTGCATAAGCAAGTATCCTGTTGTGAATACATAGCAACAGGAGGCAAACCGGGGGAACTGAAACATCTAAGTACCCCGAGGAAGAGAAATCAACCGAGATTCCGAAAGTAGCGGCGAGCGAAATTGGATTAGCCCTTAAGCTTTTAATGATGCAGGTGAAGAGTCTGGAAAGTCTCGCAATAAAGGGTGATAGCCCCGTAACCGACACATCATAATCAGTGAAAACGAGTAGGGCGGGACACGTGATATCCTGTCTGAATATGGGGGGACCATCCTCCAAGGCTAAATACTACTGACTGACCGATAGTGAACCAGTACCGTGAGGGAAAGGCGAAAAGAACCCCTGTGAGGGGAGTGAAATAGAACCTGAAACCGTGTACGTACAAGCAGTAGGAGCACCTTCGTGGTGTGACTGCGTACCTTTTGTATAATGGGTCAGCGACTTAATTTTAGTAGCAAGGTTAACCGTTTAGGGGAGCCGTAGGGAAACCGAGTCTTAACTGGGCGTACAGTTGCTAGGATTAGACCCGAAACCAGGTGATCTAGCCATGGGCAGGTTGAAGGTTGAGTAACATCAACTGGAGGACCGAACCGACTAATGTTGAAAAATTAGCGGATGACTTGTGGCTAGGGGTGAAAGGCCAATCAAACCTGGAGATAGCTGGTTCTCCCCGAAAGCTATTTAGGTAGCGCCTCGGACGAATACTACTGGGGGTAGAGCACTGTTAAGGCTAGGGGGTCATCCCGACTTACCAACCCTTTGCAAACTCCGAATACCAGTAAGTACTATCCGGGAGACACACGGCGGGTGCTAACGTCCGTCGTGGAGAGGGAAACAACCCAGACCGCCAGCTAAGGTCCCAAAGTATAGCTAAGTGGGAAACGATGTGGGAAGGCTCAGACAGCCAGGATGTTGGCTTAGAAGCAGCCATCATTTAAAGAAAGCGTAATAGCTCACTGGTCGAGTCGGCCTGCGCGGAAGATGTAACGGGGCTAAGCTATACACCGAAGCTGCGGCTACGTACCTTAGGGTATGTGGGGTAGGGGAGCGTTCTGTAAGCCGTTGAAGGTGGTCTGTAAGGGCTGCTGGAGGTATCAGAAGTGCGAATGCTGACATGAGTAACGATAAAGGGAGTGAAAAACTCCCTCGCCGGAAGACCAAGGGTTCCTGTCCAACGTTAATCGGGGCAGGGTAAGTCGACTCCTAAGGCGAGGCCGAAAGGCGTAGTCGATGGGAAACGGGTTAATATTCCCGTACTTCTTACAATTGCGATGGGGGGACGGAGAAGGCTAGGTGGGCCTGGCGACGGTTGTCCAGGTTCAAGTATGTAGGCGGAAAGTTTAGGTAAATCCGGACTTTCATTAACGCTGAGATACGATGTCGAGCTACTACGGTAGTGAAGTCATTGATGCCATGCTTCCAGGAAAAGCCTCTAAGCTTCAGATTGTAAGGAATCGTACCCCAAACCGACACAGGTGGTCGGGTAGAGAATACCAAGGCGCTTGAGAGAACTCGGGTGAAGGAACTAGGCAAAATGGTACCGTAACTTCGGGAGAAGGTACGCTCTTATCAGTGAAGTCCCTTGCGGATGGAGCAGACGAGAGTCGCAGATACCAGGTGGCTGCAACTGTTTATTAAAAACACAGCACTGTGCAAAATCGTAAGATGACGTATACGGTGTGACGCCTGCCCGGTGCCGGAAGGTTAATTGATGGGGTTAGACTTCGGTCGAAGCTCTTGATCGAAGCCCCGGTAAACGGCGGCCGTAACTATAACGGTCCTAAGGTAGCGAAATTCCTTGTCGGGTAAGTTCCGACCTGCACGAATGGCGTAATGATGGCCACGCTGTCTCCACCCGAGACTCAGTGAAATTGAAATCGCTGTGAAGATGCAGTGTACCCGCGGCTAGACGGAAAGACCCCGTGAACCTTTACTACAGCTTGGCACTGAACATTGAACCTACATGTGTAGGATAGGTGGGAGACTATGAAACCGCGTCGCTAGATGTGGTGGAGTCGTCCTTGAAATACCACCCTTGTAGTTTTGATGTTCTAACGTTGGTCCCTGAATCGGGATTACGGACAGTGCCTGGTGGGTAGTTTGACTGGGGCGGTCTCCTCCCAAAGAGTAACGGAGGAGCACGAAGGTGGGCTAAACACGGTTGGACATCGTGTGGTTAGTGCAATGGCATAAGCCCGCTTGACTGCGAGAATGACAATTCGAGCAGGTGCGAAAGCAGGTCATAGTGATCCGGTGGTTCTGAATGGAAGGGCCATCGCTCAACGGATAAAAGGTACTCCGGGGATAACAGGCTGATACCGCCCAAGAGTTCATATCGACGGCGGTGTTTGGCACCTCGATGTCGGCTCATCACATCCTGGGGCTGAAGTCGGTCCCAAGGGTATGGCTGTTCGCCATTTAAAGTGGTACGCGAGCTGGGTTTAGAACGTCGTGAGACAGTTCGGTCCCTATCTGCCGTGGGCGTTGGAAAATTGAAAGGGGCTGCTCCTAGTACGAGAGGACCGGAGTGGACGAACCTCTGGTGTTCGGGTTGTCATGCCAATGGCATTGCCCGGTAGCTAAGTTCGGAATCGATAACCGCTGAAAGCATCTAAGCGGGAAGCGAGCCTTGAGATGAGTTTTCCCTGGCACTATAAGTGTCCTAAAGGGTTGTCGTAGACTACGACGTTGATAGGCAGGGTGTGTAAGTGCTGCGAGGCATTGAGCTAACCTGTACTAATTGCCCGTGAGGCTTAACCATACAACACCCAAGGGGTTTTATGGACTCAGAAGTACCAGACCTTGAATGCGTTTGAAGAGAAATAACTTTTAAATAAGCTTTCCGAATTTTAAAATTTGCTTGGCGACCATAGCATTGTGGACCCACCTGATTCCATGCCGAACTCAGAAGTGAAACACAATAGCGCCGATGGTAGTGTGGGGTTTCCCCATGTGAGAGTAGGACATCGCCAGGCTTTAAATTAAATCTTTAGGTTGACCGACCTGGAGATATGGACGCTCACTTAGTGAGTTGACCACTGCGGAGTGGTAGTTCAGTTGGTTAGAATACCGGCCTGTCACGCCGGGGGTCGCGGGTTCGAGTCCCGTCCACTCCGCCACTTATTAAAAAAGCCCTGCTAGAAATAGCAGGGCTTTTTTACATCTCAAGAAAAGTGTTTTGCCCTTCGGCCGAAGAGTCCCACAAAGGGGTTGCTTGAAGTCCGCAACCCGGCCATTCCGCTACTTATTAGAAAGCCTAGTCTGACGACTAGGCTTTCGTCGTTTCTGGGGTATGTGTTTTAACTCTTGGCTTTGGCTTCCGTAAAAGGTTGTTTTGGCTAGTAATCGTTGAATCGACGATTGATTAGAAAGCTGTGCTAAGCAATAGCCGGGCTTTGCGATCTAACATGACAAATTGATTTTAATTAATAAGTTAGCAGGAGTTTTCTCAGTAGCTGTGGCTTCTTAATTACTTCTGTTGAGTGATGATTAAGCCGCGCTTTAAACTTCGGAGTTTTGCTGTGTCCCAGAATTGATTTCGTCTAGAGTCTGAAACTCGGCTGCTATACATTCACTTCTTCAATCTTAAACCAAGCTATCTGATCGTTATTCCTTCAAAAATCTATATAAAGGTTGTCAGTTAGCTCAAATGGATTCTAAACAGCTTGTTTTATAATTGGCTAAAACTACATACGGATATATCTAAAGTATCCCTCAGTGTTTTTTAGGAAACCTTGCGGGGGGATTCCAAGAAGATTTAACCTCATGACTTAAAATCAGTACTTATAAAGCATTAATAGCATTTGAAAATCCATGATCAAGATGTGTGACTTATGGATTGTTACGAGCTAGGTAGGTCCTATTAAAAATGGACGATGCTTCGGTCAGCAATAAGCTGGGTGTGGAGAAGGGATCTGGATGGAAGACTTTTACTACCATCTCTAGTGTTTGCTTATTCGTACTGAGCAAGTTACTTAAGGTAAACAGTAGATACAAAAAAGCCGATGCTAGGCATCGGCTTCATGTTAGTTGTATCAGTTTAAGCTGGTTGAACCAGAGCGAGTGCCTTACGAGAAACTTCGTGAGCTGCCTTCGTTAAGTTTTGCTTTTCTAGTGCATCAGATAGGTATCCGTAATCTGATACGTTTGAGCGAAGTGCTAGTGCTTTCTCGAAGTGGCCTTGTGCTTCTGCCCACTTCTGTTCTCTTAGGTAGAACTGAGCCAATGCGCTGTGTGCTTCGGCATTGCCACCATCTTTACTGATGGCGCGCTCTAGCATCACAACGACTGGGTGGTGATCGGCAAGGTTAAGCTCTGGAAGCAACATGTAGAGCTCATTTGAACCACTCTTCGCAATGTTCTCTTTGATCACAGTGAAGGCTTCTGAGTCAGCTTTACGAGCGAGCAGTTGCTTCACAAAGCAGGAAACAAGGTGAGAGCTTTGTTTCTGCTTTCTTGAAAGCTTGTTCCAATGGCTGATTAAACCTTCGCTACCTTGCTGCTGTGCCACATCGTGAAGCAAGCCGCATTGTGCTTTTTGTTCTAACTCAACTTGCTCATCAGCCGTAAGAAGCTTGTTTTTAGCTAGCTTAGGCGTTAACTCTAGTAATGGCTGCCAGAGTTTAAGCTGAATGTAGGTGGTTTTTAATAGGCCAAGTACAGCGGTGTTATTAGGATATGTACCTTTTAAGGTCGAAAGTGTGTCGAATGCGGCTTCGTAGTTCGACTCACTGATCTGTTGTTTTGCTTTAGTTAGCTCAACGGCCAGTAGAGAGTTCTCTTGTTGGCTAGCGAGCTCGATGTACTTATCACGCTCACTCGTATTACCTTGTTCATGAGCAGCTTGAGAAGCGACTAAATAACAAAGCAGAGGCATGTCGTGATGATTAGCCCAACGAGTTACTTTCCTCTCTGCGCCTTTCCAATCACCTTCAAGAAGCTTGATGATGCCTTCATTGGTATAACGACGAGAGCGTTTTAGTTTACGAACACTGAACCAGTTCCAAGTCGTTGAACTTGCGTACATAAGCTTTTTGAATAGGTACTCCAAGCCGAATAGAGCAGCTAGAAGAGCAATGACAAATATAACCAGTGTTGTCACACTCATCTCAATGGTCTTATTTGCTATCGAAATCAGGACATAACCTTGTTGACCTGAGAACTGGGTACCGACAACTAGTCCGGCACCTAGAACGAGAAAAAGAAAAATCCAGCGAATCATTATTTCTCCTCCGTGGTCATAACGGTCACTTCACGACGTAGGCGCTCACGTATAACATCTGACAACTCATTTTGAGACTCAAGTTTTACAGGGTATTTCACAGAGATATTCTGCTCACTTAACTGTTTAATCGCCTTCTCAAATTCAATCACTGAGTTGTTATCTTGGTTTAGGTACGCTTTCGACCACTCGCTAGCGGTATTAAGTGCTGCACTGTAGACATCACCTTGCTCTTTGTAGACAGCGCGAATTGCGGTCTCTAATTTTCCCTTGATATTCTCACGTAGGTAGAAGTGTTGCTCAGGAGAGAGTAGAGGGATGACTTCACCATCACGACTACGGAAGGTGATGAAGTTTTCTGAGAAGTCTTTCATCGACGTCATCAGGTTGTTCTGCCAATCATTAATATCTTTCGATACCGCTTTTTTCTCAACAACTGCAGCTTCTGGAAGAATTGCATTGGCAAGCGGTAGCGTATCGACTTGCTGTTGTAGACTTGTGATGCGTAGAACTAAGCCATCGCGGTCGATAAGAGGGATAGTGCGAAGCTTAGTAATGTCATTGGTCATTGATTGGCGCAGTGATACTAAGCTTGGGTCATTTAGTGCTGCGATACGTTGATCGGCGCTTTCCATTAGTTTGGTTGCGCTAACGGCATCATGCTCAAGGAACAATTTACGACCTGCTAGTTTTACTAGGTAATCGGCTTCAGCAAGCAACCAGTCATTTGGTCGACGGCCTTTAACGTCAGCTACTGCTAACTGCAGACTTTGAATACTCTTTTGTTGCTGGGATTGTACGACCTGAGTTTTCTCCACTGCGTGAGAAGCTTCTTGGATAGTCTCTTGCTTGATGGTTTGCAGGTCTTTATTTACTGCAGATTGGGTATTTTGCAGTTGTGTTTGAAGAGCCGAGATTTGAGCCGAGTATTCAGCGCTCTTTTGCTGCATTTGAAATGCGATACCGCCACTGAAAATAATAGAAATAGCGATCGCAATAGCGCCTAGTTTGACACCGCGCTTACCTTGCTTTTCTGCTTTCTCGATTTGCTCTTTATGCTCAACTTGAGGCTGTTCACTTTGAACCGTATTTGACGCAGAGGCATCAAGTTTTTTTTCAGGCTGTTTTGTCTCTGTAGATTCAGCTTTTTCGTTTTCAACAACTACTGGCTGAGTGTCTTGTTTCTTTCCAGGTTCAATATGCTCATTATTTTTTTTGCTTGTCATGCTTATTTCCTGTTTCTAGCTAGGGCCGGAGAGCAGCCAGTAATATTTGGTTCGTAGCACTGTGAGTATTGGTCACGTTCGAGAAACCGAGTTGTTGTGCTCGTTCTACTATGCGCTGGCTTGGGACAAATAGTTGTCTCGTTGAAAGCCAAGCCAAATACTCATCAGGGGTAATTGAGCAGAGATACTCCAATTGTTCCTGACTAGTGATGACAACTTTGGACGTTTTTTTGTTTATCCATGTTTGATAGATATTGTGATCGTTAATGGGAATATATTCTCTACGGTAGGTCTCACAATAAGAGACTTGTGCACCTCGATTGAGTAAAGAATCTCTAATGAGCTCACGCCCACCATTTCCACGCAGTATCAAAATGGATTTATTATCTACGCCATTAAGTTCAGTAAGTTTGAGAAGATGTTCACTATCACTCACTTGGGGATAGTTTACTTTTTGTTTACTAACTTTGCTTAAAACGTGCGCAGTTTTTTGACCAACGCCAAGATAAAGCGGCGAAGTTGGCCAAATAGATGAAGTTTTCGAAAGGATGCTTTGGGCAGCGGTCACAGCGTGGTGACTGACTGCAATAATGATATCGCTGTTATTAAGCTGGGTGCTTAAATCCGATGAGTGTGGATTATCAACGATACGAATAAGCGGATGATGGATTGCTTGAATCCCTTCATCCGCTAGTTGTTGGCAAAGCGATTGCCCCTCTGAGCCGGGACGTGTCACCAACACTGTCATGATTATTCTTGGTCAGCGTAGAGCTTGGTTAAGATTTCTCTCGCGCCATCATCCAGCAATTGATTTGCCAGAGTAACGCCAAGCGCTTCTGCATCTTTGCGAAGGCCAGAGATCTCACCACGAACCATTTTAGAACCATCCGGTTCGCCTACTAATGCACGTAGCCAGATATTATCGCCATCTAATAATGAGTAGCTGCCAATAGGAACCTGACAACCACCTTCTAGGGTAAGGTTCATTGCACGTTCGCACAGTACACGATCAGCCGTGTCTTTATGATTCAGTGGTTCAAGAAGTTTAATCAGACGCTCGTCATCAAGGCGACACTCAATACCAACAGCGCCTTGGCCAACAGCAGGTAGAGACTGCTCTGGTTCGATGAAGCTACGAATACGCTCTTCTAGCTCTAGACGTTTAAGACCAGCAGCAGCCAGTACGATCGCGTCGTATTGACCATCATCGAGTTTACCTAGACGAGTACCAACATTGCCGCGCAGTTCTTTGATGATGAGATCTGGGCGGTATTCTAGCAACTGACATTGACGACGCAGGCTACATGTACCCACGACAGCACCTTGTGGTAGCTCGTCGATGTTGTTGTAAGTGTTTGAAACGAAAGCATCACGAGGGTCTTCACGTTCACAGATAGTTACTAGACCTAGACCTTCTGGGAAGTCGACCGGTACATCTTTCATTGAGTGAACGGCTAGGTCAGCACGGCCTTCTAGCATGGCTACTTCGAGTTCTTTAACGAACAGTCCTTTACCACCCACTTTAGCCAGCGGGGTATCTAGGATGATGTCACCTTTGGTCACCATAGTTACCAACTCAACCTCTAAACCAGGGTGAGCAGCTTGCAGTGCATCCCTTACAAAGTATGCCTGCCAAAGGGCAAGAGGGCTTTTTCTGGTCGCGATACGGATTGGTGCTGAATTTGTCATGGTGTTTCCGATATAGGTTCTGTAATAGGCTAATCCTACCATTGTGAGGGGAAAATTCTTACTGTTTGATCATTCCATGCTTTGATAGCTGAGGGATTTTCATGAGTTCACCAAAATAGTGTGATTGGTATCTCATTTGAAACATGGGCTATTATTAGAAATAGGTAATAAAGAGGACACTACGGCGCCGTGAGTTTAACTTTTTGTCATCAAGGCATTGGCCAGTATGACAGGTTCCTTTGCTTTACCATTAAGGGTAAAAGTGTTAAATTGATCACGTTTTGTTGCTCCTTTCGTTCAGTAACTAAACAGAAGTGCATTTAATCTCAAACCAAGGACTTACCTTGCAGGCTTACACTCAGACTTTGATTCAACGATTAGACAACCTTAATCAGCAGCGCATTGATCGTGCGTTGGCGTTGATGAATGTCCAAGGCCAACGAGTTTTCAACCTTATTCCTGCACTACTTCACTTCAATCATCCCATGATGCCTGGTTATTATGACCAACAAGTTCCTTTTGGAATTCGTAGCTTCACGCCTAATGAATTCCAAAAGCAATTTGTCTCTGATACCGAATTAACGCTGGGTGGAAAACTCACCGAGGCTGCTGAACCGGCAATCCTGGGCTTGTACACCATGGGTAGTACTTCTTCTATTGGCCAAAGCACTTCAAGTGATCTCGATATCTGGGTGTGTGTTTCTCCGGATATGGATGGCGCATCTCGCGACAGCCTGACCAACAAATGTCTGTTGATTACCGACTGGGCTGAAACCTTAGGGGTTGAAGCTAACTTCTTCTTGATGGATGAACAGCGTTTCCGCTCAAACCATTCTGAAGAGATGACCGGTGATAACTGTGGTTCTTCACAGCACTTATTACTGCTTGATGAGTTCTATCGCTCTGCCGTTCGTTTGGCTGGCCAGCGTTTGTTGTGGCAAATAATTCCGCCAGAAATGGAAGAGTGTTACGACGAGTATGTCCAAGGCCTGTGTCAGGATGGTTATCTTGATTGCTCGCAGTGGATCGATTTCGGCAAGCTGAACCGCATCCCTGCTGAAGAGTACTTTGGTTCAAACCTATGGCAGCTCTATAAGAGTATCGACTCACCGTATAAATCGGTTTTGAAGGCGATCCTGTTAGAAGCTTATTCATGGGAATACCCAAACACCCAACTGCTTAGTATTGATACCAAGCGTCGCTTCTTCGCGGATGAACCGGATCTGTATGGCATGGATAGCTACTATCTGATGCTCGAGAAGGTAACGCGCTATCTAGAACGCATTAACGACCACACTCGATTGGACTTGGTGAGACGCTGTTTCTACCTTAAGACCCACGAGAAGTTGTCACGAGATGCGGGCATTGGTTCTGTTGCGTGGCGTCGTGAAGCCTTAACTGAGATGACTAAGTCTTGGAATTGGGGACATGAAACCATTGCTGAGCTCGATAACCGCCGTAACTGGAAGGTAGAGCAAGTTAAAGTGGTACACCATGCACTGCTTGATGCCTTGATGCTGAGCTACCGCAATCTGATTCAATTTGCGCGTCGTAACGACATCACTTCGGCAATCAGCCCACAAGATATCAGTATTTTGGCTCGTAAGCTTTACGCTGCGTTTGAGGTGTTGCCGGGTAAAGTGACACTACTGAACCCACAAATCTCTCCTGATCTTCATGAACCAGACTTGAGCTTCATCGAAGTTCGTCAGGGTCAGTCGAATAAAGCCGGTTGGTACTTGTATAAGCAGCCACTGGTAGCGCATCGTATTCTTGGTCAGCCTTCACTTGAGCACCATGAGTACTTGAGTAAACTGGTTGCTTGGTCATTCTTTAATGGCTTGATTACAGAGTCGACGCGTTTGCACTCTGTGGTACGTGATGCTCAGATTGATATCGATAAGTTCTATCAAATGGTGAGCGATCTGCGCAATACCTTCTCTTTACGTAAGCGCCGCCCGAGCATGCAAGCACTGGCGAGCCCGTGTGAAATAAGCCAGCTGGCGATGTTCATCAATTTTGAAAGTGACCCAACTTCTGAATTAAGTGGTCGTGCGTTGAAGGTTGATCTTAAGAACGCCGATATCTTCAGTTTTGGTGAAGAGGGTAAGAGTTTAGTCGGCAGTGTTGATCTGGTTTATCGTAACTCTTGGCATGAAGTACGTACGCTTCATTTCCAAGGTGATACTGCAATGCTCGACGCGTTGAAGACGGTACTTGGTAAAATGCACCAAGATGCTTTACCGCCAGAATCGGTCGATGTGTTCTGTTACAGCAAAAACCTGCGTGGTGTGATGCGTAATATGGTGTATCAACTGCTTGCTGAGTGTATCGACTTACGATTGAAACCGATTGAGCCGGAGAAGCGCCGCCGCTTCAAGGCTATTCGTCTGGCAAATAAGATGTTTGGCCTGTTCTTTGAACGTCGTGGCGTTTCGGTGCAGATGCTGGAAAACTCGGTCGATTTCTATCGTAGTATCTCGACGAATAAGCTGAAGGGCTCACCTTTACTGATGCTCGATAAAGAGCAAGAGTATCAGCTACCAGAAGTGGTTGATGGTTTTGCGAGTGAAGGTTTAATTCAATTTTTCTTTGAGGATACCGACAAAGGTTTCAATATTTATGTATTGGACGAGTCGAATCAAGTTGAGGTGTATCACCAATACAGCGGTGAAAAAGATGAGATGATCGCGAGCGTGAATTCTTTCTACACTTCAGTAAAAGATGAGTCGAAGGTGTCATCTAAGTTGATTAATTTCAATCTACCTCAGTACTACCAAATTGTTCATCCTGAAGAAGGTAACTCTTACGTGGTGCCTTACCGTAATGATGCGACTTTAGCTTCTCGGAGCTCAAAGATAGTCAACATCTAGGTTTATTCTCGATAATTGATATTAAGAAAGGAGTGATTGATTCACTCCTTTTTGTTTTTTACCAATAATTAGACCCAATTGATCGCTTCATCTGCGTGCTTCGCGCATTCTTCTTTAACCATCTCAAACAATTCAATGCCCGTCTTAGAACATGTCCACTTGTCGTCGATTAGCTTGAAATGAAAACCACCAGATTTAGACGCTAACCAGATTTCTTTCATTGGTTCTTGGCGGTTGATAATGATTTGGCTGCGGTTCTCAAACTCCAGCGTCATTACGTTACCAGTCACTTCGTAATCAATATCTGCCTCTGATTCATCGATAGCTTCTTCGATGTTTTGCATCTGTATATCGACCAGTTGATGAAATTCAGTCTCGTTCATCCTTTCTATCCTATTGCTTTTCCTGAGTGTGGTGCGATTATAGGGGGCATTGAGTTAATAATCACGATATGCAAAATGAAAAAATTAATTACCGCTCTGTTTATGGTGTCCGTTATTGGACTTTCTGGTTGTGGTCAAACGGGTCCTTTGTACGATCCTGATGAAGTTCAGCAGACTGAACAATCACAATAAGTGAAAACACGCAGAAATCGTTATTTATAAGGGATAAGAACTTTGGATTACTTCAACTATCAGGAAGATGGCCAGCTTTGGGCTGAGGACGTCGCACTTTCACAACTAGCAGAGCAATATGGTACTCCGTTGTACGTATATTCTCGTGCAACATTAGAACGCCACTGGAATGCGTTTGATTCATCGGTTGGTGAGCATCCACACTTGGTGTGTTATGCCGTTAAAGCTAACTCGAACCTTGGCGTGTTGAATACTTTGGCTCGCATGGGCTCAGGTTTCGACATCGTTTCTGGCGGTGAGCTAGAGCGTGTGGTTGCTGCGGGTGGCGATCCGGCTAAAGTTGTGTTTTCTGGTGTTGGCAAAACAGCCGCTGAAATGAAGCGTGCGCTTGAGTTGAACATTAAATGTTTCAACGTAGAGTCTGAGCCAGAACTGGAGCGACTGAATAAAGTGGCTGGTGAGCTTGGTGTTAAAGCGCCGATTTCACTGCGTATCAACCCTGATGTTGATGCGAACACTCACCCTTACATTTCTACGGGTCTGCGTGATAACAAGTTCGGCATTGCCTTCGACCGTGCTCCTGCTGTTTATGCGTTTGCAAAAACACTCGATAACTTGTCTATCCACGGTATTGATTGCCACATCGGTTCCCAATTAACGGATATCGAACCTTTTATCGATGCCACTGATCGTCTACTTGCACTGATCGACCAACTACGTGCCAATGATATCAACATCAAGCACCTTGATGTTGGTGGCGGTTTGGGCGTGGTTTACCGAGATGAATTACCACCACAACCTTCAGATTACGCGAAGGCTTTGTTGGCTCGTTTAGACAATCATTCTGATCTAGAGTTGATTTTCGAGCCTGGAAGAGCGATTGCTGCGAACGCTGGTGTATTATTAACGAAAGTCGAGTTCCTGAAGCCAACAGAGCATAAAAACTTTGCCATCATCGATGCGGCAATGAACGATCTGATGCGCCCGGCACTTTACCAAGCTTGGCAGGATATTGTGCCAGTGAGCCCGCGTCAGGGTGAAGCGGTGACTTACGACTTGGTTGGCCCTATCTGTGAGACGGGTGACTTCCTAGGTAAGGATCGTGACCTTGTTCTTGAAGAAGGCGATCTACTGGCCGTTCGTTCTGCTGGTGCTTATGGCTTCGCTATGTCATCTAACTACAACACTCGTTCGCGTGCGGCTGAAGTGATGGTTGATGGCGATAAAACTCACTTGGTTCGTCAGCGTGAAGAGCTTACGAGTCTGTGGGAACTTGAAAACATTCTTCCGGAGTAATTTTAAGCGTTATGCACTTCCACTTTTCTAAAATGCATGGTTTGGGCAATGATTTCATGGTCGTGGACTGCATTACTCAAAATATTTTCTTTTCTCCAGATTTGATCCGTCGTTTGGCGGATCGTCACACTGGTGTGGGCTTTGATCAGCTACTTGTGGTCGAGGCTCCCTATGATCCAGAAACCGACTTCCATTACCGCATATTCAATGCGGATGGCAGTGAGGTGGAGCAGTGTGGTAATGGTGCGCGTTGTTTTGCTCGATTTGTTCGCATGAAAGGCTTAACGAATAAGTACAGCATCAACGTGAGCACCAAGAAAGGTAAAATGGTTCTCAAGATTGAAGACAATGACCAGATCACTGTCAACATGGGCATTCCTGAGTTTGAACCTGGCAAAATCCCATTCAAGGCAAAGCAGCCTGAGAAGACGTATATCTTAAGAACGGATGTACATACCTTGTTCTGTGGTGCCGTAAGCATGGGTAACCCGCATGTGGTTACCGTTGTTGATGATGTCGATACTGCAGACGTGGAGACCTTAGGTCCGCTTCTTGAATCACATGAACGCTTCCCTGAGCGTGTTAATGCTGGCTTTATGCAAGTGATTAACCGTGAAGAGGTTCGCTTGCGTGTTTATGAACGCGGTGCGGGTGAAACTCAGGCGTGTGGCAGCGGTGCATGTGGCGCGGTTGCGGTTGGTATCAATCAAGGTTTGCTGGCTGAGAATGTGAAAGTTCGTCTACCTGGTGGTGATTTGCAGATTAGTTGGCAAGGTCCGGGTAAACCTCTATTTATGACTGGCCCAGCAACCCATGTGTTTGATGGTCAACTTTCTTGCTAATAAACATTCATAACCAATAGATTCATAAAAATAAAGGATAGGTTTTGTCTTACGTTCAAGCCGACGCACTCACCGCAGAAGTGGTCGCGGAATATTTACGTGATAACCCAGATTTTTTCCAAGACAGGAAAGGTTTGGTTGATCGCCTTGCTATCAATAATGTTGAGCAGGGTGCTGTTTCTCTGGTGGAGGTTCAGCTTAAACGCCAACGCCACCGAATCGAAGAGCTAGAGGAAGAAATCACTGGCTTGATGTCGTTGGCAGCGAATAACGATAAAACCTTCTATGAATTTATGGATCTGCAAGCTCACGTGCTGAAATGCAGTGACTTTATGCAGGTTATCAAGGCTGTTGAACAAAAAGCGTTAGATTTAGGGTTGAAGGCCCATGTACGAATTCTCTCGCAACCTGGCTTTTATAAGCTGAGTGAAGACCGCTATTCGAAGTTTTCGCTCAACCATTTCAATGGTAAAGATGCTTATCTAGGACGCTTGAGAAAAGCCGACAGACACGATTTGTTTGGTGATTTCCAAGTTCCAGAGCTAGGCTCTTATGTAGTACTACCACTTGCTAAGCAGTCTCCATTGGGTTTGCTTGCCTTTTCTAGTGAAGATGGCGGACATTTCCAACCTCATATGGATACGCTATTTTTACGCCATTTAGCACTTGTTGTGTCTCATTTGGCGGACACCTTACCTTGGCAGATAAATAATGAGCCTAGAGCCCAAAATACCTCTTCCTAACAGCCTTCAAAAGCCACTTTCTCGCTTCTATGAATATCTCAGAAGCGAGAAGGGACTCAGCCTGCACACCCAACGTAATTACAAACAACAACTTGAAACTATGGCTTCTCATTTGGTCACACTTGGACTGAAAGATTGGGGCCAAGTAGACGCGGCGTGGGTAAGACAACTTGCCAGCAAAGGCATGCGTGAAGGAATGAAAGCGAGCAGTATCGCGACGCGCTTATCTTCACTACGCAGCTTCTTTGATTTCCTAGTGTTACGTGGCGAAATGACTGCAAACCCAGCCAAAGGGGTTTCTGCACCTCGCAAACAGCGTCCTTTACCTAAAAATCTCGATGTCGATGAAGTCGGACAGTTGCTTGACGTGAATGAAGACGATCCATTATCGATTCGTGATCGAGCGATGATGGAGGTGATGTATGGTGCAGGTTTACGTCTCGCTGAACTGGTTGGCATCAATCTTAAAGATGTGCTGGGCCGGCAAGGCGAAATCCGAGTGATTGGTAAGGGCGACAAAGAACGCAAAGCGCCGTTTTCAGGACTGGCTAAAGAGTGGGTCGATAAATGGCTCAAAGTGCGCGGTGATCTTGCTTCTCCGGGAGAAAAGGCCCTGTTTGTGTCCAAGTTAGGGACCCGGATCTCTCATCGCAGTGTGCAAAAGCGCATGGAAGAGTGGGGTAAGAAGCAATCCGTCGCGAGTCATATTAGCCCGCATAAACTGCGTCACTCCTTTGCAACTCACGTGCTTGAATCGAGCCAGAATCTTCGTGCTGTCCAAGAGTTGTTGGGGCATGAAAACATCTCGACCACCCAAATTTATACTCACTTGGACTTCCAGCACTTAGCTCAAGCGTACGATCAGGCTCACCCTCGAGCACGTAAGAAGAATAAAGATTAGATTAAAGGTTTTACTATGCGAATTTATCGAGGGTTGAAGCCCATCAAAGCCATGACCTTTGACTTGGATGACACCCTGTATGACAACTGGCCTGTAATCATGAAGGTAGAAAAAGAGATGGCGCAGTGGCTTTACCAAAAGCACCCAGTGTCGGCTTCTTTATCGCTTGAAGAGTGGCAGGGCATTAAGCAGCAAGTCGCCTCTGAAAACCCAACTTTAAAGCATGATGTTACCGTTTGGCGTGAAACACAGATTAAGAGTGGCTTACTGCAGTTGGGCTACTCTCAGCAGCAAGCTGAACAGGCGGCTCGTGAGGGGATAGAACATGCTTTGTGGTTGCGCAATCAAGTCGATGTTCCTCAAGAAACGCATCGAGTGATGGCAGAACTTAGCCAACGCATTCCTTTGGTTGCGATTACCAATGGCAATGTCGATCCACATAAAATTGGTTTAGGGCAGTATTTTCAACGAATCCTTAAAGCTGGCCCAAACGGTAGAGCAAAACCTTACCCAGATATGTTTGATAAAGCGCAACAATACTTAGATGTTGATGCCATCAACATTCTTCATGTCGGCGATCACCTTAGAACGGATGTTTACGGAGCTAAGCAAAATGGCTTCCAAGCATGCTGGTTTAATGACATTGGTTCCAATTTATACCTCTCTTCGAAGGCGAGTGTGCTGCCTGATGTTGAAATAGAGCAACTTAGCGATCTCATGCGACTAATTTAAAGACCTCTGTAAGCTTATTGTGTCGCATTTATGATATTGAATTGTTACATTAGTCGCAATTAAATGCCTGTTTAGGCTAGGATAATTGGCGACTACTTTTTATCGATTCATTTCAGTCATAGCAGTGGTTGCGGGTTCTTCACTTCACTCTATTTCGATCAAGGGCTGGCATGCAAACATTTACATTTCTCGCAAATACTGAGGAGCTATTTAAATCTCAATTTGATCAGCGAGAGTGGTGTGACAGCAAACAATATCTTATTCAACTTTTCTCTACCCAATCTTCTGATATGGCTCGTCGAATCGCGAGTGTTGCTCTCAATCGCCTAAGAAATGCCACCTTAATTGGCCAGAGTGCTCGTCATGTTATCTGTGACAATTGTCTTGAGAGTCGTTGTACCTTAATCATTATCAGTGAGTTTAATGAAACCCGTTTAACCTCCGCGGTTCAGCCTTTTACAGGCAACCCAAACCAAGACAGCCAAGAGCTCGCTTCTCAACTAGATCTCTCGAAAGATGCGAAAACGGTCATCAGCCTATGCGATCAGGTTGAAGGTCGTGATTACCCTATCTATAGCGCCTTTGAAAACCTACCCTATACATTGCCTGTTGCTGGTGGCTTGTGTCATGAGAATGAATACGGGCGTTGGGTTATGCATAATGAACAGACCTACCAACACGCTTGTGTGGCGGTGGCTCTGACTAACCCCAGATTGAAGGTTTGGTCAGATGCCTATTCTGAGTGGAACCCGATCGGGATGAAGCTACGAGTCACACATGCAGTCGGAAATCGCTTATACGCGTTGAACGACAAGCCGGCTATCGACGTATTCAAACATTACCTTGCTGATGGTAAAGATCTCCCTTTCAGTCAGCTGATGAGCTTTCCGCTTTATCGAGAGCTTGGCAGAAAGAAGGGCATATCGACACCGCTGCGCATTAATGATGATGGCAGTATCGAGTTTGATAGTCCTTGGCATGTCGGCGAAGAGGCACAGTTTTGTTATAACCATCCTTCTTTGACCGCAGAAAAAGTGCGTCACGGCGCTGAGATGCTTGCCATGCATCAGCCGGAATCGGTGATCATCTATAACTGCGTCTCTCGACTTGAATTCATCGACAGTAAACTTGAGCTCAAGCCATTTGAGGGGATAGTAAACGCGTGCGGCGCATACTGCATGGGCGAGCTATACCGCAACGACGATCGCCAAGAGATACTGCATCACAGCCTCACCTATATTGCGATGAGAGAGTCGGACGAGATTAATGAGTTTCGTTGTGAAGATTTCCAGCGTGACTCAACGGTATCGCCACTGCTTAATCTCGTCAGAAATGCAGTGGCTGATCTCGACAGTATGAACACGCAGATGGAGAAAAAACTTCATCAACAGGCGCGTCGTTTAACCGAAAGCTACCGTATTGATTCTCGCACCGGGCTACCCAACCGTATCGTATTAAAAGAGCGCCTCAATACGATTCTCTTCAGTGAGCACTTACTGACGTTAAAGCTGACTAATTTCCATCAAGTTAACGAGAAGTATGGTTACCAAGTGGGTGACCAGTTGTTACTTGATTTATCTAATCATTTTGTCGAGCGATTACACCTTAGTGTGGCTAAGGAATCTCAGGTGAAAGTAGAGCTGTTCAGCATTGGTGTCGGCGAATGGGCGATCATTTTTAACGCCAATGTTGGCTGCGATAAGATAGAGCAACGTTTCGTTGAGTTTGCTGACGATATTGAGCACATCAATTTTGAGCCGTATGGCTTGGCTGATATTGATTATCTGTCAGTTTCTCTGTGTGGCGGCTTCGCTAGTCGTTGCGACTTCCTAACTGATAGTGGTGATGAGATCTTATTGAAAGCGATCGAAGCTCGACGTTATGGGGTCAGGAATAACACTCACATCACCAATGCTAAAGACATTCAGGTGAGTGAAGAAGATCGTAAAGAGCAACTCGGTTGGCTGAGCTGTGTAAGTCGTGCGATTTTAGATCAGAACATCATCACTTATTCCCAGCCAATTGTGGCGTCCGGTACTCACGAAATGATTGGCCAAGAGTGCTTGGTCAGAATCATGGAGTCAGACGGTACCATTGTGCCACCAGGTAAGTTCTTACCTATCATTGCCGACACGCACCTTTACACTCGCCTCAGCCGACACATGATTAAGAACACCATCGGTTATATGGCGGATAAGCAAAGCTCATTTTCTATCAATCTATCCCCACAAGATTTGTTGAGCGACAAGACGCTTGAGGTACTCGAGACCGCCATCAGTGCTATGAACGATCCCACTCGACTTGGCCTAGAGGTTCTTGAGTCTGAGCAGATTAAAGATTACGGTCGTATGATTGAGGTGTGTGATCACTTCCGTGCTCTTGGGGCGAGAATCATTGTTGATGACTTTGGGTCTGGCTATTCCAATATTGATGAGATCATTAAGCTTGAGCCGCAGATTATCAAGCTCGACGGTAGTCTGATTCGCAACATCGACAAAGACCAAAAACAAAGAAATATCGCCTCTCAGTTGGTTCGCTTATGCCAGGTGTTTAATGCGCAAACCGTCGCTGAATTTGTCCATAACCAACAGGTTTGTGAGATAGCAGAGCAAATGGGTGTCGATTATCTGCAGGGTTACTACTTTGGTGAGCCTAAGCGACTGTTTTAGTTGTTAAAGCTTTCCGTATCCTATTGTGACTTGCTTTAAAAAGTGTTCTGCCGCTATTGGTGACTGTTTTGGGTGGAATCAATGATGTCTAACTAACGTCACATTATTTATAAGACGATCGTAAGTATTCCGTGCAAGCCTTATCTATAATAAGCACAATAACCAATCATTAACGTAACGATTAATGTGAATATGCAATCGACCTCTCTCCTGATACAAGATATAAAGCAAACCCAGCGTGAATTGCAAAAGATAGATTTTCATCAACATGAAGACCTACTGATTCAGGTGTTTTCTTCTTTCGAGAAAGGTTCGGTTTTGGCTGCCTGCCAAGTGATTCAAGCGACTTTCCCTAATGCTAGGCTGATTGGCTGTAGTGCAAACCACTACATCAGCCAAGGCGTCATCCTGCATCAAGGTCTCTATCTTATTGTCACTCGCTTCGATGCGACCTCTTACACTTGTGGCGTTGTCGAATACAGCAAGCAACCACTATTAGATAGTCAATCGATGTGGCAGCAGCTTGAGTGTAATACCAATACTCAAAATATCATCTGTTTCGCCGATCGCTTGCAGATAAACAACCGCGACTTATTTTCAGCGTTTGAACAATCGAGATATTCATTGCCTATTTGTGGCGGTGCATCGACCATCACAGATAATGGGCGATGGGTAATGCTAGACGGCATTTGCTATGAGAATGCTTATGTGATGTTGGCGTTGCACAGTGTCGAGCTCGTAACCACCAAGGGTTATTACACCGAGTGGAACCCTATTGGCCGCACTTTTCGTGTCACTGGTGCTCAAGATAACCGGTTGGCTGAATTGGATGGTATGCCTGTTCGCGATCTTTATAATCGCTACCTTGCTGATGGCCTCGAAGTACCTTTCGAGCAACTGCATAATTTCCCCTTGATGGTCGGCGACCCGAAAGAGCAAAACATTCACTTGCCACTCAAGGTGAGAGAATGTGGAGAGATAGAATTTAGTGATCATTTTCAGATTGGTGATGAGGTCAGGTTTTGTTACGACCACCCTTCACTGACCTTGGAGCAGATCCGACTCGGTGTTCAACAGATTGCCTCTCATAGACCGGAGCAGTTTTTTATCTACAACTGCACCTCTCGTATCGATTTTATTGATGGTAACCAAGAAGTAGAAGTCTTCCAGAAGCTCGCAGACACCTATGGTGTGTACTGCATGGGAGAACTCTATCAAGATCGTGGCCAACAACGAATCCTGCATCATAGCCTCACTTATCTCGCGCTTAGAGAAGGTGAAGGCAAGGCTGTACAGCCATTAGAGACACAACCCACGACCAACATATCGCCTCTGTTTTCATTGATTCGAAATGCACTGCTTGATGTTGATGACATGAACAATAGCATGGCGAGTAAGATTCAGCAGCAAGCGACCGCATTGACGGCGAGCTACCGAATTGATCGTCGCACTGGGTTACCCAATAGAAGTGTACTGCGTGAGAAGCTGTCACAAATGAGCTCTGACAGTCATTTGTTGGCTTTGAAGGTCACCACATTTGGTCAAATCAATGAGAAGTATGGTTATCCAGTAGGTGACAAACTTCTGCATGATCTGAGTGAGTACTTTCAGAAAGCACTGTGGCAGTTTTTTGATGAGGGTTGCCAGCTCTACAGTATTGGTATTGGTGAGTGGGCGGTGGTGTTTGATAGTTGGGCCAGCCAAGAACACATTCATCAGCGTTTCTCTGAATTTTCAGATCAAACCGAGCATGTTAATTTTGAGCCGATGGGGCTACCCGATATCGATTATCTTTCGGTTTCGGTCTGCGCAGGTGTCGCGAGTCGTCGCGATTTCCCTACGACCTCCATTGATGATTTATTACTGAAAGCGATTGAAGCTCGACGCAGTGCGGTGAGCCAGAATAAACATCTGGTGAGTGCCAAGACGTTAATTCAACTGGAGAAGCATCGCCAAGAGCAACTCGGCTGGCTATCGTGTGTGAGCCGCGCAGTGCTCAATCAAAATATTGTTGCGTGCTCTCAACCTATTGTATCGGCGCATAGCCATCAGGTAGAAAGCTATGAGTGCTTAGTTCGAATTGAAGAGGATGGTCAGTTGATTGCGCCGGGTAAGTTCTTGCCAATCATTGAAGGAACTCATCTCTATACGCGTTTAAGTCGCCAGATGATAACGCGCACCTTTGATTTTATGAGTCAGAGAACCGATTCGTTCTCAATTAACTTGGCGCCACAAGATTTCAGCAATGAGAAAACCATTCTTCACCTTGAACAAGCCATCAAAAAAATCAGTCACCCACAGCGTATTGGTTTAGAAGTGTTGGAAACCGAGCAAATTCAGGATTACGGTCGCTTGATCGAGGTGTGTAATCACTTCCGAGATCTTGGTGTGAATATTATTGTCGATGACTTTGGTTCAGGCTATTCGAACATTGATGAGATATTGAAACTGGAACCACAAGTGATAAAGCTTGATGGCAGTTTAATTCGCAATATCGATAAGGATAAAAAGCAACGCAAGATAGCGCAACAGCTGGTGAGCTTATGTCAGATTCTGAATGCTAAGACGGTGGCTGAATTTGTTCATAACGAACAGGTGTGTCGAATCGCAGAGGATATGGGGGTCGATTATTTGCAGGGTTACTACTTTGGTCAGCCTCAACGCTTATTCTGATAGGGAGAGTAAAATCTCTTTTCAGCGAACAGCCAGCGTGTGCGTTTCACGTGAAACACTAAATGGTTCAATAGATTAAAGTACGATGTGAAAAGGGTGAGCTTACGGCTCACCCTTTTTGTTTTTAGTATCTGTCCCGCCCTGAAATGTGCTTATTGCCTTCCTACGCTCCTGCTTGATCTATTTGAGAGCGTGGCCACATTTGTCGGCGTGGAATACTTTTAGATACTGTTGGTAGTAGTCATCAATGAGCTTGGCAGGTTCACTTTCACCTAAAGATTTGAGTAACTCAATACCCACTTCGCAAGTACACAGGTGGCCACTGTCTTGATTGCGGCGCAAGGTGTAAGAGGATTCGCTGGTAATGTTGAGGTGAACTTGTGGGACAGCTTGTAACCACGAGCTCTTGTTAAGCATCTTCTTCGCTTCTTGCCATGTGCCATCCAAGATAATGAATAGCGGTTTTCGACTCATGGCTTGGGTCGTCATTGCTTGCTGACACTCGATGCTTTGATCACTCGGGAATAAAAGAAACGGTTGTCGTGTTTCATCTTCAAGCAGCGCCATTAGCTCGGCTGGTGGTGCTTTCCTTTGCCATATCAAGGACTGACACTGCTCAAGGGATTGCTCAAGCAACTTTCCGGTGTTGGTGTCTCGCGACAGCTCATTCTCATGAGTCAGTAGTACAAGATCGGTTTGGCTTTCAACCGTCGGTATTAGATGACAAACGCACTGGTGAGTGAAGCCACAACCATGGCAAGCTTGTTGGTTACTCATCTTTACAGCTTAACTCCACTTTGTGTAGGTGATACACCATCAGCAAACAAAACCACATCGCTGATATCAGCATCATCCGCAATTGGAGCAACACTTGGGTTGAGTGGGTAGCTCACACCAGAGTATGACAATGTGTGTTTCGCAGGTGTTGCACCGCCGCCGCTGACATTGAAGATCAGATCTTGCCAACCGTGGTTTTGTGATTTACCTAAGCGTATGTCGCCCTTAACCAATGTCACTCGACTATTGAAGCGCCAGTTATCTTGATGATTTTCAAAAATAAGCAGTGTACAGCCACCAGAGCCACACCAATCGAGCAGGGCAAACAGTTCTTCTTTACCATCGCCATTTAAGTCGTAGGTTAACCAGCGGTACTTGGTATCGTCAGGTGAGCTGTTGTTGATCTTAAAATACTCACGGATCGCTTGGTCGACTTTTTGATCAAGTTGATCTCTGGAGTTCACCTGCTTTGCGGTTAGATCAACGTTAGCGGTGGTGTTGACTTGCGCTTGTGCACTCTTAGCTTCGAATAGCACCAGACCGCCATTGGCAATCGGGTAGACAACGTTGCCCACTTTCTCTTTTTCAGCGACCAGCTTGCCGTTATCGAGCGTGAAGATGCGCTCGGAGATTAAATACTGTTGCTGGTGGCGAGTCATAACCACTTGTACCTGATTTTGGTTCAGTTGCTGCCAGAAGCCTTGTTCAACAATAGAGGGGTCGCCATTGCTGTACGAGTATGTCGTAATGGCGCTGTGGTCATCGTTGAGCTCAAGGTTGATAGAGAATCCAGTGTTCTGCGTTGAGCTAGCGAAGTAGAGTCCGCTCCAGTCCAATGTTGGATCTTGGTTAGAGACCGTTGCACAGCCATTATAGTTACTGTCATTGAGGTTAAGCTTGGCATGCCATCCATAGATAGAATCGCTCATGCCGTCGCTGCAACTCTCTTTTGTAAGGTTGAGTTTGCCTTGCGCTGCTTTACCTTCTAATTGGTAATCACGACTGCTTGGTGTGGTGCGGCTTGATTCAATATCGAGGATCTGTGGCTGCTCGCCCATCTTAGTGTATTTGAGCTGGTCCTTATCGAAGTTTGCTGACCAGAAAGGTTCATTGCCGAATACACGTGTTGAACGCAGGGGTTGGTCACAACGATCAGGGTTTTCTGCGGTGAGGATATTCACTTGATCAACCACGAAACGTGCCGTGAAATCTGCGTTATACCCTGTTTGGCTCGGTACGGTTAGATGACCAATCAGCTCGCCGTATAAGGCTTGGTAAGGTCTCGTTGAGAGTCCTTGAGCTTCTAATGCGAGTTCTGGCGTTAAATCTAACCAGTATTGTTGTTGGCTACCGCAAGGTGTGAAGGTTCGGCTTTCATGGCCAACCACCACCTGGCCACGCATGATGAAGGTTTGCGGTTGAATGCTTAGTGGCTCATCCAAGGTTGCTGGTGGTAGTTCTGGCTTTTGGGGGGAATCTGGTGCTGTGACACAGCCTTGTAGAGCGAATGCGACTAGCCATGTCACTGGGTTTTTCATTACCTTCATGTTATATCTTCCTCGGAGCAACCGTTAATTGGATTTATTATGGCATATTGGTTATTTAAAACAGAACCTGACACCTTCTCTATTCAGACTCTGAGAGTACAAAAAACCTCTTGTTGGGAGGGTGTACGCAACTATCAGGCTCGAAACATGATGCGCGATGACGTTAAGCTTGGAGACCTGGTGATGATATACCATTCATCATGTAAAAAAGTTGGCGTAGCGGGGATCGCTAAAGTAACTAGAGAAGCCTACCCAGACCATTTTCAATTCGATCCAGAAAGTGATTACTACGATGCCAAGTCTTCGCCAGACAACCCACGTTGGATAATGGTGGATGTCGAGTTTGTGCGAGTGACTGAGCGCTTAATTCCTTTGGCAACGCTTAAAGCGATGCCTGAGCTAGCAGAGATGCCGTTGGTTAAACGGGGCAATCGCTTATCCATCATGCCGGTTACAGAGCAAGAGTGGCAGGCGATCTTAAGCAAAGAAGTGCTAGGTTCTCGTTAGCGTTAGAGAGAGCTTTTTACGTAAGGTTCAAAAAAGGCAGCCATTGGCTGCCTTTTTATTTATTCAGATCTCTTCGACGAGATGAGGTTAGAGCAGGTGCTTTTCTAGGTAGTGCGCAACGGCGTCGTCTGCGCTGCTGCCAATCACTTCATTGTCTGGCAAAGCTTTAAACACTTTCTCATGCGATGTACCCATCACTAAGCCTTTGCCTGCCATAGCCAGCATCTCGGCATCGTTCATTCCGTCACCAAAGGCAATACAGTTATCCAGTGTCAGGTTCAGTGACTTCGCAACAGCGTCTAAGGCATGGCCTTTAGAAACTTCAGCGGCCATCACTTCTAAACACCAAGGCGTTGAAAAGGCGATGTTCAGCTTGTCGCCAAAAGTATCTCTTAGCTTTTGTTCAAACGTGACGAGATATTCGTGGTCCTGTTCTGGGTGAGTGAAAAAGACTTTCGCAATACCTTCGCTTGGTGCATTTTCTGCTTCAAAGCGCTTGTAGCTAAAGCCAGACTCACTGTGGAATTTTGCCAGCATTTCGTCTTCACGGTCCAGTAGCCAATCTTCATTCTGGTACATGTGAATAAAGAGATTTGGATCTTGGCGAACAATATCGATAACAGGTTGAACGAGTTCCTGAGGCACGTTCTGGCTATACATCAGTTGATCGTTCTGGTCATGCACGCGTGCACCGTTTGAAGTGATCATGTACGCCGGAATACCTGCGATCTGACGAATACCCGCCACATCGACGTGGTGACGACCCGTAGCGAAGATAAAGGTATAACCTTGGTCGTGTAATTTCTTAAGTGTTAGCTTGGTAAAGTCGCTTAGCTGATGGTTGGGAGCCAAAAGCGTACCATCTAAATCAGAAGCAACAATTTTCACGGAATCTTTTAGTGCAGGAATACTCATTTAACCCTCATTGCAAAAATGCTTAACCAATATCGACGCTAGCCAACGCTAGAATCGTTTTAACTACAATATCTCTAGGTAGAAATTGTATGCCAATTTCATGCAAGAAAAGAGGGCAAAGCTCACTTACTTCTCTTCCTCTTTAGCACTTATGTTCTTGGTCGGTTACTCAGCTTATTCGCTTATTCGCTTATTAGTTTATTAGCTCTAGGCAAAAAACTGATTGATAGCATTCAGTGTTTGATTGCGATATTCGTCTTTCTCAAACAGCACCTCATGCTTAGACCCTTCAATGGCCTTAAACTGGCAGGCTGAGTTGGTTTTCTTCAGTTTATTGATGAACTTCACTTGAGCGCTGTTGCTGACAATCTTCTCTTCTCCAGCTTGAATCAATAACAGTGGGATCTTGATTTGACGAGTTTGTTGTATCGCCTGCTTCGCTGCCATTAACCCTTGCCATACCCAGCGAGTGCTTGGTCCGCCAACCTGCAAAGAAGGGGATCCGTCATACAAGCAACGGAACCAGTGATAGCGTACCTTGCTGTGGCTGAGTAAGTTATTTTCGAAGGGCTTAGAGTAGTACGCTTGCTGCCCCGGGGCATAAGTCGGCTTAGCATAGAAAGCGGTGAGTACTTGCCCAACAACCATCGCGATGGGCTTGAAGTACCATTCAGTCTTAATCCCAAACATCGGAGCGCACAGAGTAACTTTGTCAAATGGGTGATCGGGGTGAGTTTGTAGATAGCGAGTAGCTATGGTGCTGCCCATTGAATGTGCCAGTAGGTAGCGATTGGAGTATCGGCTTAGGTCAAAACTGGCAATGACGTCAGACATGTCTGAGGCGTAATCATCAAACTCATGAATGTGACCAATGTCAGAGTCTGTTACCATACGTTCCGACTGGCCTTGACCTTGGTGGTCAAATGAATAAACGTCATAGCCTTGCTGATAAAAATCATAAAAGAGTTCTTGGTATTTCAAGCAACACTCAATGCGGCCATTTGAAATAACAATGGCTTTGGTGTGCATTGGTGAGGTTAGGCTACACCAGTACAGCTTCTTTTTACCTGATGATGTGACATACCCATCTTTACGTTGTTGCCAAAGGGCAGGGATCGGGTGTTTAATCGCTTGCTCGAACTCAGGTTCTTGCGTGTACGAAAATGGGGCGGCACTGTGGTTTTCCATGGGAAATTACCTGAACTGATGCATGTGAGAGCTTTATCGCTACTAATGTTGTTAGATTAAAGAACTAGTAAGGAAATGCAAATGGATACTCATGTTTGGCTTGCTTATGTCGTCACGGCGATATTGTTTAGTTTGGCTCCGGGCTCAGGTACCGTTAACTCAATCAGCAATGGGCTAAGTTATGGCACCAAGAAGTCACTTGCGTCGATCGCCGGCTTACAGCTCGGTCTTGCATTTCACATCATGCTGGTGGGTGCAGGTATTGGTGCATTGGTGGCTCAATCTGCGTTGGCGTTCACCATCATCAAATGGGTAGGCGTGGTTTACCTTGTTTGGTTGGGTATTCAAAAATGGCGTGATAATTCTAGCTTGGTGGCTTCAGAAGAAAGCTCAACGCTATCGAGTGGTAAGCTGCTTAGAAATGCCGTGCTTATCAATCTAACTAACCCAAAATCTATCGTGTTTTTGGTGGCTTTGTTTCCTCAATTTATCGATCCTACACAACCGCAAGCACCGCAGTTATTAGTGCTAGGAGTTACAACAGTATTCATTGATAGTGTTGTTATGTTGGGTTACACCTCATTAGCTTCACAAATGGGACGTTTTATTCGTTCTGATCGTATAATGAGTAAGATAAATAAAATATTTGGTGGTATGTTCATGGGTTGCGGTGCCTTGCTTGCTGCCGCTAAAGCTTAGTAAAGCAATACAGTTATAGATAAATCAATAGAGTTATAGATAAATGACCGCTACCTACGTTGCTCGACAACCTATCTTAAACCGTAACAAGAACACGCTTGGTTATGAGCTGTTGTTTCGCGACGGAGAAAGGAATGCCTACCCAGCGCATATTGAGTCTAATCGAGCAACGTATCGTCTGATTGTTGAGAACTTCTTATCGGTTGGGCATAACCCTTCGATTCCATCTTCGCGCTGTTTTATTAATTTCCCTCATCAAAGCTTGATTCGTCGACTTCCTTTAGGCTTGCCGAAAGACAAGGTGGTGGTCGAGATTCTTGAAACCTGCCAACCGACGGATGAGCTGTTAGAGGCGGTCAAAGAGCTCTATCAAGCGGGGTACATGATTGCCCTAGATGACTTTACCTCTACGCCAGAATGGGAACGATTCCTTAAATACACGCATATTGTTAAGCTCGATATCATGCAAATGGGCTTGGATGAGGCGTGTGATTTGGTCAAAGCTCATCAAGGGAAGAAGTTTAGCTTTCTGGCTGAAAGAGTCGAAACTGAGCAAGAGTTTAAGCAAGCGAAAGAGGCGGGTTTTAAGTTCTTCCAAGGGTACTTCTTCAGCAAACCTGAAATCATCAAGACCAAGTACATTAGCCCTGAGCAAGTGATTGCGATGGAGTTGTTCCAAGAAGTGTGTAAGCCGGAAGTCAACTTCCAACGTGTCGAAAGCATCGTCGCGAAAGATGTTGCCTTGTCGTATAAGTTACTGCGTTTTGTGAATACCATGTCACCTCGCCTTGAGGTCACCATATCTTCGTTCCGCCAGGCTTTGGTTTATCTGGGGCAAGAGAAGCTGAAAATGTTTGTCTCGTTGGCGGTGGCGTCTTATGTCTCTGATAAAAAGCCAAAAGAGCTATATGGTTTATCGCTTCAGCGAGCTCAGTTCTGCCAACGTATGTCTCGTTATCAGGCATTTGAAGGGCATGCCGAGCAAGCTTTTATGATTGGTTTGTTCTCGTTGCTTGATGCGCTGCTCGACTTGTCGTTAGAGAATTTAGTTGAGCAACTGCCCTTGTGTAAAAGTATCAAGGTGGCTCTGCTGCGTAGAGAAGGGCCATATGGGACCTTGTTGGCCCTTGAAGAGAGCTTTGAACATGCCGATTGGCAGCAGATGGATGAGCACTGTGCTCATTTAGGATTGAGTGTGGAACAGGTTAAAACTGAGCTCACCGAAGCTCGACGCTGGAGTCATAACGTAACCAATCAGCTCTGATTTATCTTCGTTAAACTTTTATGACAATTATAACGCACGCCTTGACGTGCGTTTTTTTACACCTATCATATATGCATATCCATATATGAGTATGTAATTATGCTTCCTCACCAATTTTTTAAATTACTGTCCGATGAAACGCGAGTGCGTTGCTTAATGTTGATAGTTCGCAATGAGTGCTTATCGGTTGGTGAGTTGACTCAGGCATTGCAAGAAAGTCAGCCAAAGGTTTCACGCCATCTTGCGCAGTTGCGTTCAAACGGCATTTTGACTGATGTTCGCCAGGGGCAGTGGGTGTTTTACCGCCTGTCACAAGATTTACCAGGTTGGATGCTAAAGTTAATTGACGACCTTATCGCATCGAACTGTTTGAAAACTGAATACCAGCAAGATATTGAGCGCTTAGAAGCCATGACTTCACGCCCTCAATGTTGCGTTTAAATACATTAAAACTTATTGCGAAATAGTTGGAGTTGCAGCTAGGCGACAAGTGAACTTATCCCTATGAGCATAGATGTCCTATGTGATTAGGGTAAGTGAACGCAGTCAACAACGCTGCGGCTTCAAATATGAAAGCAATTAACTGAGAGAACAGAAAATGACAGTCAAAGTAGGTATTAATGGTTTTGGTCGTATCGGCCGTTTAGCACTTCGCGCAGCGTTTGATTGGGCGGAAATCGAGTTCGTACAGATTAACGATGTGGCTGGCGACACCGCGACATTGGCTCACCTTCTTGAGTTCGATTCGGTTCAAGGTCGCTGGAACCACGAAGTCGCGGTTGAAGGCGATGAGATGATCATCAACGGTCAACGCATTAGAACTACGCAAGAGCGCGACATCGATGCGATCGATTGGTCTGGTTGCGATGTTGTCCTTGAAGCGACCGGTGTTCACCGTAAGGCATCTTTCCTAAATAAATACCTTGAGCAAGGTGTGAAGCGCGTTGTGGTATCGGCGCCAGTGAAAGAAGAAGGCATTGCAAACATCGTTGTCGGTGTGAACGACAATATCTTCGACCCAGCTGTACATAAAATCGTAACCGCAGCATCTTGTACAACCAACTGTCTCGCGCCAGTGGTTAAAGTGATCAACGAGAAGCTGGGTATCGAAAATGCAGCTTTCACCACTATTCACGATCTAACCAATACGCAAACTATTCTTGATGCGCCCCATAAAGATTTACGTCGTGCTCGTGCATGTGGCATGAGCCTTATTCCGACAACAACGGGCAGTGCTAAAGCGATTGTTGAGATCTTCCCTGAGCTTGAAAACCGCATCAATGGCCACGCGGTTCGTGTACCACTAGCTAATGCGTCTCTAACTGACATTATCTTTGAAGTGAAGCAAGACACCACGGCAGAAGAAGTCAACGCGATGCTGAAAGAAGCGTCTGAGAACGAACTAAAAGGCATTCTTGGTTTTGAAGAGCGTCCACTGGTTTCTATCGATTACAAAGGCGACCAACGTTCAACCATCGTAGATGCACTCTCAACCATGTTAGTGGGTAAGCGCATGGTTAAGATCTACGCTTGGTACGACAACGAGATGGGTTACGCGACACGTACGGCAGAGCTAGTACGTACAGTTGGCCTAGCTTAATACTCTTCATACTTGAAGCTGCAAGCGTTGTTAACTGCGTAAGTTCACCCTAATCACATAGAACACCTATGCTCATAGGGCTGAACTTACTTGTTGCCTAGCTGCAACTCCAGTTATTTTGAGTATTGGTTCTATAAGAATTTAAGAGAATACACAATGACACATCCAACATGGCAACTAGATTTAGAAACTGGTGCGTTAGTGCTTACTCCATGTCCAGGTACCAAAGGTGCTGACTTAGATGCATCTCTAGCGCAACTGAAAGCACAAGGCGTGGAAGCGATTGTGACAGCTCTAGACAGTGAAGAACTGGCGAGCAAGAACGTATCTGAGCTAGGCGAGAAAGCGCAAGCACTAGGCATGCAGTGGTTCCAAATCGAAATCGAAGACGATTGTGCGCCAGGTGCTGATTTTGCTGCGAAGTGGCAAGTGGCTAGCCCTGAGCTACATAACATCGTTGATAACGGCGGCAAGGTAGCGATGCACTGTATGGGCGGTTCTGGTCGCACTGGTTTACTCGCTGCACACCTATTGCTAGAAAAGAACTGGGATCTGAGCAAGATTGTTCAAGAAGTACAATCACTTCGTCCGGGCGCATTTACTAAGCCTATTCAGGTTGAATACATTAATGGCGTAGCGAACAGCTAATAAGCCATTGTTGTTATACAAGGAGCTTTTGATATCTGGAGTGTTGAACTCATCATGATCCAAAAGCTCTTTTTGTTTAGATTGCAGAGATAGCGTTATGTTTTCAAATCTAAGTAAGAGCGTTCGCCAATACATGTTGGTGACTTTCAACTACTGGAACTTCACCATTACTGATGGTGCACTTCGTATGCTGGTGGTTCTGTATTTTTACGACCTTGGCTACAGTTCACTAGAAATCGCCTCACTGTTCCTTTTCTATGAATTCTTTGGTGTGGTGACCAACCTAATCGGTGGCTGGTTAGGGGCGCGTCTTGGGCTCAATAAGACCATGAACATCGGGTTAGGGATGCAAGTCGTCGCCTTGGGTATGCTCGCGGTGCCAAGCGCAATGTTGACTATTCCTTGGGTCATGGCGGCGCAGGCGTTGTCTGGTATTGCTAAAGACCTCAATAAGATGAGTGCCAAGAGCTCAATCAAAACCTTGGTTCCGGATGAGCAGCAGGGTGCGCTTTATAAGTGGATTGCGATTCTGACCGGATCTAAGAATGCACTGAAAGGTGCTGGGTTCTTTATTGGTGGTTTGCTGCTTTCTACAATTGGTTTCCAATATGCAGTGCTTGCGATGGCTGCTGTACTGACATTAGTGTTCATCGGCAGCTTGGTGAGCTTAGAAGCGGACATGGGTAAAGCGAAAACTAAACCTAAATTCAAACAGATCTTCTCTAAGTCTGAATCCATCAACATCCTATCTGCTGCGCGTATGTTCCTGTTTGGTGCTCGTGATGTGTGGTTTGTGATTGCTTTGCCGATTTACCTAGGCAGCGTGTTTGGATGGGATCACTCATGGGTGGGTGGCTTCTTAGCGGTTTGGACCATCGCATATGGCTTTGTGCAGGGCATTGCACCTAAGATTACTGGTAAAGCACAAGGCAAGGTGCCTGATGGACATGCAGCGCTATTATGGGCGTTGGCGTTGGCTATCGTGACTGCAGGTATTGCCTATGCGGTGCAAATTGGCTGGCAACCCGAGTTCGTTATTATCGGTGGCTTGATGGTGTTTGGTGCCATCTTTGCGGTGAATTCATCGCTGCACTCATACCTTATTGTGAGTTATGCGAAAGGCGATGGCGTTTCTCTTGATGTCGGTTTCTATTACATGGCAAATGCAATGGGCCGTTTGATTGGCACTATCTTGTCAGGGTTGGTATTCCAAATGGCCGGTTTGTCTGCGTGTCTGTGGGTATCTTTTGCGTTCTTAGCGATAACGACGGTGATCTCTCTGCGTTTACCTAAAGTGCCGCAAATCTCAGCGGCATAAGCTTCAACCGCATGAGCCTCATTTGTAAGAGTGAAAGTCGCATAAGCTTAAGCCGCACGAGCTAAATTCGCGATAAGCCTCTCCTTTAACAGTAAGCTGACTTGGTATTTATTCCGGTCAGCTTTTTTATTGCTATAGTAGAATGATTGAATATTAATCAGGTATTTACATGAAGCAGCGAATTCTCTTTTTTGATTTAGCACGATGTGTCGCGGCCATAGCAGTTATCGCGATTCATGTTTTGGCGCCTTATCGGAATGAATTAGGCACCATTCCTTTCGGTGAGTGGCTGACCGCCATTACGGTGAACGGTTTCAGTCGTTGGGCGGTGCCGGTGTTCATCTTGATTACTGGTGCTCTGATGCTGAGTGATCAGCGCCCGTTTGACGCTAAGTACTACCTCAAGCGTCGTCTGGGTAAGGTGCTGATCCCTTTCATTGTCTGGTCGCTGTTCTATACCTACCTATCGGGTTGGTCTGCGATGGGCTTTGATGCTGAAGTTAGTTGGGATGTGCTACTCAATAGCTATCATCACTATACCTACTATCACCTTGGCTTCTTTTATTACTTTATCCCACTCTACTTTGTGATTCCTTTTTTACAGATCATGGTCAGAAAGTACGGTGATAGATCGGTCTATGCCTTTACGGCGGTATGGTTGTTCACTACGTTATTGTTCTTATTGAAAATCGATGGCCCTTGGAGCCATGAATTGTGGTTGTACACCGGCTACTTACCATTGGGTTACTTGCTGTATAAGATTGTGCCACTTAACAAGATGACCGTCGGCGTGAGTGTGTTACTTGGTGGGTTAGCGTTACTGACCACGGTTTACATGGTGGTTGATGCAAGCTTGGTAGCAGAAGAGTACACAGTAGGGCGTTGGTTATCTTACAAGACGTTGAATACCGTATTAGCGGCGAGCATGGTGTTCATGGTGTGCCGTTACTATGGTGAAGGTTTGTCTGAGAAGAGCAATCAAGTGGTTGGTTTTATCAGTAAACACAGCTTAGGTATTTATCTGCTGCACCCGATTTTCTTGTGGCCAATGAAAGAGTTCGGTTGGTACCAAGGACACCCTGCTTGGGTTATTCCATTATGGATCGTGATCAGCGGAGCTGGCGCGTTATGGATGAGCTGGTTGGTCTCTAAGTCAGAGAGAACGCGTTGGTTATTGCCTTAGCGGTGGGTGCTAAGGCTTTCTGATGGATTGCTTAGAAGAGAAAGTTGAGGCGGCTAGGGTTAGCGCTTCAACGCAAAGTGTAAGAACTTATCGCCTTTGTAGGTTAAGGTTCCTTTGTCGCCAGGGTTAAGGGCGTGGAAGTAGTGGATGCCGACTTGGAATTCTCGTTTTGGACCAACGACACCACGTTGAACGTAAATCCAGTACTCTTGATCTTCTTGGCCAGGTTCTGCGTCAGGAAGGTCGATGGATTGTTTGTCTAACACCGTGACATTCACTTTCTTTTCTGGCGCATTTTCACCTTGCGAGTGTTTTCGATAGAAACCAATAAATACCCAAGCCGCTAGACCAGCAAGTGCAAAGATGGCAAAAAAGAGTGAATTAGGCATATAACCTCCATGTAGTCGTGATGGTTATTCTAGTCTTTCAAGCAATAGGGATATGTGTTTAAAGCTGTTATTCGTGAACTGTTGTAAGCCAAGCTGATTATTTTTCGGCAGACATCACATTTAGTGGCTTGTTTGGGATAAAGCATTGTTATTTATTGTCTCTTTCTCACGTAAATATCAGTAAATTTGTATAAAAATAAGGGAATGCTCGACTAGAATTATAGTGTGGAGTGGGAGGGCCAAGATGACCGATATTGAAAAAGTGGTGACAAGAACTCGCAATATAGAGAAGTTATTGAGGCTTCAATATCATGCCGAAGGCGAAGGATTGCATGAGCTTGTAACAAGCTGTGAAGAAAGGCTACCGCACGATATGGTGAGCAAGCTGCGTTATATCGCAACGTGTCGTAATAAGGTAGTCAATGAACATGAGGCTAAGTTGGAAGACCAACATAAGTTCATCATGATGTGTAACGACTGTGAGAAGGAGCTGACTCCACGTAGTGGTCGTTTTATCTGGCGAGTTGCGATCTTACTGATGATGGCAATGACTTTAGCAGCCGCGGGTTTCTATTATGCGAACTGGGATGTGCTAACACTGCATCTGTTTTCGAAGTGAAAAAATTGAACAAAAAAGGGACGCTCATGGCGTCCCTTTTTTTATTTGTAACTTGCTTAGTACATCATCGGTAGTGTCATTAGACCTACAACTACCGCGATCATTACAAGTCCTTGTCTTTGCGAAGATGAAATCATAACACTACTCCTAAATTTGGTTGTCTCTCGCTATGTTTTAAAGAATAGCACTACTTATAGGTTTAGATCAAGAATTACTTTCGAAAGCTTTAAAAGTAGTAGAAAACTATTGGTTTTTGGCTTGTTTGGGTGTGTTTAACTGTGTCTTTTGGTGTGTTCTTATTTTATACGTTGTGCTTCATGTTTATCCATTTTTGATTTAAGTTATTGTTTTGTAATGGTCATTTTGTGTAATTTATATTGTTAAAGGTTGTTAAACTGTATTAATAGGGGTTGGTGGTTTCTGGCTTTGATTTTGTTCCGTTTTAAATTTTTCGGATTGATTTTTGTAGGAATTTTTACAGAGGACTTGAAAAAACCTGACAAAGTTGGGTTTTAAGAAAGCAAGCCACTTACTTTGTAAGTCTAGAGTGATGTGGTGTTTTCATTCCCCTATTAATTCTGGGTTTGTTTGTTTAAGTTATTGTTATAATTGACCTTAAGTGCGGTGTTTTTTAAATTTTCAAGTGTGGTATTTGATGATATATGGGGGTTTTATAAGGAGTCTATAGGTTAGAAGTGACTAAAATTCAAGTCTGGACGCTCTAATGCCAATTTAAATAAGTTTGTCGATGAATCGCTCTAGTTTTAAAAGAATAGCCATAGTCATCATAGTAATTGTTACGACTTCAATCTAAAGAGGCTCTTTTTAGTGGAAGCGTAATCAAGATCCAATTTTGAGGGGCTGAGGCTTTACATCAACACTCGTGTGCCTAGACTGGCGACGATTTAAAGCAATGGGGCAAATGGTATGTGGAGTTGGTTGGCGGTTTCCTTATCTGGTATCGGAGCAATAGCAGGAACGAAACATGGACATATCGGTCAGGCCTTAGTGTACAAGGTGTTTACCTTTGTTTTGTTGGCGGTAGTGGCGGTCACTCAATCGATCGTTGCTGAATATACTTATTGGATTGTCGCTGGCTTAGCTATCTCGGCTGTGGCTGATGTTCTACATACGGTGACTCAAAAACGACCACTTCATTTTGTCTGTTTTTTATTGGCTCAACTTTGTTATAGCAAGGCATTTTGGTTACAGCTATCAGGAGAAATGGTCTGGTGGTTGTTCGCGCTTCTATTAGCGGCTTGTGTCGTTGCTTTCTTCTTACTTCTGCCTCGCTTAGACAAACTCGTCTTTCCTGTGGTTATCATGGGTATCGTGCTTATTCAGCTTGCATGGGCTTCTGGTGAGCTCTGGTTGCTTGATCCTCAATTGTCACATGCGGTTGGTTTTGCTGGCTGTAGCGTGTTACTACTTTCGGCCCTGGCGTATGCGCTAAATTTCTATCGTAGCCCAATTAAGGGTGCCTACTTTTGGGTGACGGGCAGTTACTTTCTCGCGCACGCTCTCATTGTTGCTTCCCTTACCATTTAGGGTAGAGCTCGCTTAACTCTGAGCTACATCAAAGCAGCTAAGATGAAAGTAGGTACTCTACGTCTACTTCATTAAACATGAGATAGAGTTATGACTACCGAAATTCATGCACACAACGTTTTAAACCTACTGAGTGAAAAGCCCCTGACTCGTGAAGAGTTGACGCAAGAGCTCGCTCAAACTTACGGCGCAGAAGCTCGCTTCCATACGTGTAAGCTAAATGGTCTGGATTTGGATGGCTTGCTGAAATTTTTCCTGAAGATGGAAAAGGTCGTGGTTATTGATGACAAACTTTGCACCAATCGCGAACGTGTGTGTAACCACTAATCTCGAGTAACAACTGGTTTTTTGAGCCTTTTGACTTTTATATAAGATGAGTGGATGCGATGTTTTCGGCTCCACTCTTTAAATTATCTCTTCTAGCTTTCTATCTGCTCTCGCAAAATTCCCTTCTAATTACGTAAGTTAATCCTTTTATTACTGCGTTCGAAAATCAATGTTGAGGCTGCTATACTCCGCGCACTTACGCTTTTCGAGACAAACTTATGGAAATTTTATCTGCAGCGACCATGCTGTTTCTTATTATGGATCCGCTTGGCAATCTACCAATCGTGCTCTCTATCCTTAAGCATATTGATCCGAAGCGTCGCCGTATTGTTCTTGTTCGTGAACTGATGTTTGCGCTGATTATCCTGCTGTTGTTCTTGTTTGCCGGTCAAAGCATCATGAACTTCCTGCACGTGCAGCCTGAAACCTTGAGCATTTCTGGCGGTATTATTCTGTTCATCATCGCGATTAAGATGATTTTCCCAAGTGCGGGCAGTATTACCGGCCTAGCGGCGGGTGAAGAACCGTTTATCGTGCCGATGGCGATCCCTATGATTGCAGGCCCGTCGGTGATTGCTGCATTGATTCTGTTGTCGACACAGCACCCTGACAACATGTTAGAGCTTTCAGGCGCAGTGATGCTGGCTTGGGGCGCGACCTTCTTTATTCTGATGTTTAATGGTTTCTTCCTGCGAGTGCTGGGTGAGCGAGGCCTTAAAGCCATCGAACGCTTGATGGGCTTGTTGTTGGTTATGTTGTCGACGCAAATGTTCCTAGATGGTGTAAAAGGCTACATGGGCTAACATCAGTATCATTGCTGAATAAAAAAAACGCCGCTCAAATGAGCGGCGTTTTTGTATCTGAGCTTAAGTTTTATTACATCATGTGTTTGCGTCTGATATCGAGGAGAGCAAAGACTCCGAAAATCAATATTGACCACTTCTCCCAACGTGACATTTCGATCTTATCGCCAAAAGCACCGATGAAAATCAGCATCTGCAGGCCGTGCATGAAGAACAAGAATGCTGTCATGATATAAAGCGCAATCGCAGCATTACCTGGGAATGGGTAGAAAATATTTACGATTAAGATAAACCAAACAAAGGCGATGGCTACTTTTGCTAGTGGAAGTAAGAACTTCATTCAATAACTCCTATTCTTCAGTGGTTCGATTAAACAGTCGGTAGCTAGACTGGCCAGTGGTCTTATCGCGATGCAATTCCCAGTTCTCTGGCATAGCCTCAAGCTGCAGCTCTTTTTCTGTCTCTACGTAAATGATGGCGTTGTCTGCCAACCAGCCATTGCTCTCAAGCAGTTGTACAGTTTCTGCAAGTAAGCCTTTACGAAATGGTGGATCTAGGAAAACCATATCGTAAGGAGTACCTGGCTTCTTAAGGAAAGAGATAGCATCAGTATTCACGACACTGATGTTGTCTGCTTTGAGCTCTTTCGCGTTATCAGAAAGCTGTTTGGCTGCCTTTTGATTCATTTCGAGCAGTGTCACCATTTTTGCTTGGCGAGAAGCTGCTTCAAAACCTAGACCGCCAGAACCGGCAAATACATCCAAGCAAGTTGAATGTGGGATATCTTGAGCCACCCAGTTAAAGAGTGTCTCTTTTACTCGGTCAATGGTTGGGCGTAATCCTTCTAAATCATGAACAGGCAGCTTTCTACCTCTCCATGAGCCACTAATAATTCGAACAAAGCCTCCGGATGGCTTTTTTTGTGATGTGTTTTGCTGGCGACGTCTTACCATAGATTTTTTGACCGCTAATAAAGTGATACTATACCGAGCCCAATTTAAGTGGGTTCGAGTATTAAATAAATTTGCAATGACAAAGTGTATCAAGCTAAAAGCAAACTTATCACTGCTTTGTCATTTTTCTTTACTATTCGTTTGTACAAGCTTGTATTGTATAACAATAGCAAAGAGTCGACGTGTATTAAGTCAATACAGCTAATTAGTAGATCTAGGAAACTCCTCTGATGACGGAAAAAAAGAAGCGCGGATTATTATCGTGGCTTGGTTTTGGTGACGAAGAACAAAGCCCAAAAACTCAGAATGAAGCGAACGTAGAAAACGTTGAAGATCAAACTGAAGTTGAATCACAAGTCGAGGTTGAACAAGCCGAGTCTGAACTAGAGGTAACTACGCCAGTTGAATCTAAGCCAGTTGATTCAGAGCAAGCGCTTGAAGAGATTCAGCAAGAGCAGCAGCCTGTCGTAGCAGAAGCAGAAGCAGAAGCAGAAGCAGAAGCAGAACAGGAAGATGTTGCTGTTCCTCAAGCTCAGGTTGAAGAAGTTCAAGATAAGCCGACAGAAAGTTTCTTTGCGCGCCTTAAGCGTAGTCTTAGCCGCACTAAAGCAAACATCGGTGCTGGCTTCTTTGGCTTGTTCAAGGGTAAACAAATCGATGAAGATCTGTTTGAAGAACTAGAAGAGCAACTTCTGATTGCAGACGTGGGTATGAATACCACGGTTAAGATCATTGAAAATCTGACAGAAAAAGCATCTCGTAATGACCTAAAAGACGGTGAAGCTCTATATGGTCTGCTCAAAGAAGAGATGGCGGATATCTTAAGCCAAGTGGAACAGCCATTGGTTGTTGATACGACTAAAACACCTTACGTTATTTTAATGGTTGGTGTGAACGGTGTCGGTAAGACAACCACCATCGGTAAGCTGGCTAAACAATTCCAAAGTGAAGGCAAGAAAGTGATGTTGGCGGCGGGTGATACCTTCCGTGCGGCAGCGGTTGAACAACTTCAGGTTTGGGGCCAACGTAATAATGTTCCTGTGATCGCTCAGCACACAGGTGCCGATAGCGCGTCTGTTATCTACGATGCCATTGAAGCGGCGAAAGCGCGTGGTGTTGATGTTGTGATTGCCGATACTGCAGGTCGTTTGCAGAACAAGAGTAACTTGATGGAAGAGCTGCGTAAGATTGTTCGTGTAATGAAGAAGATTGATGACTCTGCACCGCACGAAATCATGTTAACGCTCGATGCAGGTACCGGTCAGAATGCTATCAGCCAAGCGAAGCTGTTCAGTGACGTGGCACCAGTAACGGGTATTACGCTCACTAAGCTAGATGGTACGGCGAAAGGCGGCGTGATTTTCTCAATTGCTGACCAGTTCCAGATTCCAATCCGCTACATTGGTGTGGGTGAAGGCATTGATGACCTGCGTCCATTTGAGTCTAAAGACTTTATTGAAGCACTATTTAGCCGCGAAGAGTAACGCGAGTAGCAAAGTGGTTTATCCTTAACCTGCTACCGTTTTAAATTTGATATGAGTGATCGTAAGAGGAATTTTCGGTGATCAAATTTCAGCAAGTGAGTAAAGCCTACCGAGGTGGGCGACAAGCGCTCCAAAAAGTAGATTTTCATCTTAAACGTGGAGAGATGGCTTTTTTGGGTGGTCACTCTGGCGCTGGTAAAAGTACCTTGCTGAAGTTGATCTGCGCCATCGAGCGTCCAACTGACGGACGTGTTTGGTTTAACGATCACGATATCACTCGTATCCCAGCTAAAGACATTCCCTTCTTACGTCGTAACATCGGGATTGTCTTTCAAGACCATCGCCTACTGATGGATCGCTCGATTTTTGATAACGTTGCTCTGCCTATGCGCATTGAATCTATTTCTGAAAACGAAATAAAACGCCGAGTCAGTGCTGCGTTGGATAAAACCGGCTTACTAGACAAAGCCCGTTGTTTGCCAAGCCAGCTTTCTGGTGGTGAGCAGCAACGCGTGGGTATCGCTCGCGCTGTGGTTAACCGTCCAACTCTGCTTTTAGCGGATGAGCCGACCGGTAACCTCGATCCTGAATTATCTAACCGTGTATTACGTTTGTTTGAAGAATTCAACCGCGCAGGTGTCACGATCATCCTAGCGACTCACGATATCGGGTTAGTGAACACTCGCCCTCAGTACCGTCATCTTGAGTTAAACCAAGGCTTTTTGAGTGAGGTTGAAGATTATGGCCGCGAATAAGCGCATCAAGAAACCTCAATCCAATCGAGCAGCAAACCGGGCTTCAAGCGACGGTTTCTTTGTTGTTCATTGGAAACAAGCTAAGTCATCGTTCTCGCAAATGTGGCAACGTCCGTTGGGCAACTTGTTGACCCTTGCGGTGATCTCAATGGCTTTGGCGATGCCAGCTTGTTTGTACCTACTGGGCAAGAACGTTGGTGAAGTGGCTCAAGATGTCACCAGCCCGTCACAAATAAGTGCTTATGTAGAGGATGGTATTCCTGAGCCGAGAGTAATGGTGCTTAAGGATGAAATTGAAAGTTGGGAGCAAGTCGAGCTGGTGGAATACATTTCACCGCAACAAGGGCTTGCGGATCTAAGCCAATATTCTGGTTTTGAAGATGCCCTGACTAGCCTAGATGACTATTCATTGCCTGGTGTGTTGGTGATTACGCCAAGCGTACACAGTGATGTCTTAATCAAAGAATTAGCAAGCAACGTTAAAAAGCAAGATCTAGTGACCGATGTTCGTTTAGACGAAGATTGGTTAGCTCGATTAGATGCGATCAAAGCATTAGCTGCGGTAATCGTGATTACTCTAACGGTATTGATGTTGGGCGCGGTATTTTTGATTATTGGCAATACATTACGCTTTAATGTGTTGGCGCATAAAGACGAGATTCAAACCATGAAGCTGATTGGTGCTACTGACAGCTACATTCTTCGACCATACCTTTATGCTGGGATGTGGTTTGGTGTTTTAGGTTCGATTAGTGCTTGGGTAATGACGGCATTGATTACCGTATTGCTCAACAGTGCAGTGGATGATTTGGCTCAGCTTTATGATAGCCATTTCCGCTTAATTGGCCTGAGTTGGGATGAATCTTTATTACTTTTGATCGTCGGAACCCTGCTTGGTAGTGTGGCTGCGAAGCTTTCTGCACAGCGTCACCTAAAAGAAATTGAACCAGTTTAGGTGAATAGAGTCATATTTATACGAAAAATAGGCAGTTCTTAACCAGTTTTTGCCTTGTATAGACGAATTGATTATGCATAATTACTCCCCCCTCCTTGAAACCTGTTCATTTTAGGTTCAAGATTGTCGGGTTTTAATAGATGTATTACTCCAGATCAGAGATTGATGAGGAACCGAATGGCAAACCAAGCGTATCAAATGGCTTTAGTCACACAAGATAGTTTAGATAGCTATATCCGCTCAGCGAACAGCTACCCTATGCTGACTCCTGAAGAGGAACGTGGACTTGCAGAGCGATTACATTACAAAGGTGAGATCGACGCTGCGAAAGGCTTGATCCTTTCCCACCTAAGATTCGTGGTGCACGTTGCAAGAGGCTACTCTGGCTACGGGCTACCAATGGCTGATCTCGTCCAAGAAGGTAACATCGGCTTGATGAAGGCTGTTAAGCGCTTCAATCCAGAAGTTGGTGTTCGTCTAGTCTCTTTTGCTGTTCACTGGATCAAAGCTGAGATTCATGAGTACGTTTTGCGTAACTGGCGTATCGTTAAGATCGCAACAACGAAAGCACAACGTAAATTGTTCTTTAACCTTCGTAAGTCTAAAAAGCGTTTAGGTTGGTTCAATAACGGCGAAGTTGAGACGGTTGCACGTGAGTTGGGTGTTGAGCCTTCAGAAGTTCGTGAGATGGAATCACGTTTAGCGGCACAAGATGCTACGTTTGAAGCTCCGATGGATGACGATGACGGTGGTTCTGCTTACACGGCTCCAGTTTACTACCTAGAAGACAAAGCGTCAGACGTTGCAGAAACGGTTGAAGCGGCTAACTGGGAATCTCATACCAACAATCGCCTAGGACTCGCATTGAAGAGCTTAGACGAACGCAGCCAGCACATTGTGCGCTCACGTTGGTTAGATGATAATAAGTCGACACTACAAGACTTAGCGGATACCTACAGCATTTCTGCAGAGCGTGTTCGCCAGTTAGAAAAGAATGCGATGAAGAAATTGAAACAAGCCGTTGGCGATTTCTAATAGCATCTAGTTTCTATCTAATAGTAGAGCTAACAAATAGCTGAATTTTGAAAAGGCCGAGATCGAGAGATCTCGGCCTTTTTGTTTTGGATCGATTTCTCAATTTTTGCGATCGAAATTTGCAAAGTGATTTTGTGGATAACTCTGTGAGAAGTTTATTCGTCAGCTGTCTAAAAGCAGGGTGTAGTAAGGCTTTGAAGGGGTTTTTCGAGTGGGGATATGTTTCAGTTAACCCACAGCTAGATCAGGATCATTACTACATGTTGTGGATCCATTTTTAAAAAAGCACTTTATTCACGCAATTCACAGGTTTATCCACAAATGGTGTAAAAGTGATCGCTGGTGGATAACCTTATTAAGTGGATGTGATTGTTAGCCTTGGGATAGGTTACAATGGCAGCAAAGTAAATCAGTATAAAAGAGAAAGTCATGGACCAGTTTAAACATATTGATGTTAAAGGTGCTCAAGCCCTTATTGAACAAGGCGAAGCTCGACTTGTCGATATACGTGACCCGCAGTCTTTTGCGGTAGCTCACTCAAAAACCGCTTACCATCTTACTAACGATACCATGGTGTCGTTCATGGATGAGGTTGAGTTCGAACAGCCAATCTTAGTGATGTGTTATCACGGTATTAGTAGCCAAGGTGCGGCACAATATTTAGTGAACCAAGGCTTTGAAGAGGTATATAGTGTTGATGGTGGATTTGAAGCTTGGCATCGTGCTGAACTTCCAGTGATCGCGGGTTAATAGCCTTTATCACTTGAACCGCTTCAAGCATCTCTCATAGCATGAATAGGAAGTAACAATGATTAGATTGATGGTGTTAGACAATCCACGTCTTGCTCAAGCGTTTATTGATTATATGGCCTCTCGTCAGATCCCTATTCAGATGTCACCTGAGGGAGAAGGGCGTTTTGCTCTTTGGCTTCTTGATGGTCAATATCAGGTTGAAACCGAGGCTGAGCTCAATCGTTTCCTATCGGAACCCAATCATAAACGCTATCAAGCAGCGTCTTGGGACATGGCAGAGACCAGAAAGAGCAACTTTCATTATCACACGCCAAGTTTTATGAGCATGATAAAAGCCAAAGCGGGCCCAGTTACACTCAGCCTGATGTTGGTGTGTGTGGTGATTTTTGCACTGCAGCAAGTCGGTTTTGGTCAAGCTATTTTCAACGCCCTACATTTCCCTGCGGTTGACGGACAACAATGGCAGTTGTGGCGTTGGTTAAGCCATGCTGTTCTGCACTTCTCTGTTATGCATATCGCATTTAATATTTTGTGGTGGTGGCAGTTAGGTGGAGACATTGAAAAAAAACTAGGCAGCCTCAAGCTACTTCAGATCTTTGCTGTCTCTTCTGCGCTTTCAGGTGCTGGGCAGTACTGGGTTGAAGGGGCGAATTTCGGTGGTTTGTCTGGTGTTGTGTATGCCTTGGTTGGCTATTTATGGGTGGTGGGTGCAAAAGCCCCTCAGCTTGGTTTAGGCATTCCAAGACAGATCGTCGGCTTTATGTTGGTGTGGCTAGTGCTTGGGTACATGCAACCGTTCATGGCCATTGCAAACACCGCTCATTTGGCTGGCCTAGCCGCTGGTGTCATTATTGGTTGGATTGATGCTATGAAAGCACCGAGTTCAGCACGAAGCGAGTAGATGTTTTTTGGCAGTAGCTAAATAATAGAGACAACAAAGCGGCCAGATGAGCCGCTTTTTTATTTGGATTCGTTTTTACATCATTATTACTGATAAAGGTATTTGGTAAACAGTAGGTCAGCAATGAGGGTTTTGCCTGTTTCAGGAAGCAATACCTTGTTGAGATGTTCAACTAAGGTTTTTCTTAAATCTTCACGACCAGATAGAGACTTAATGGTTTCTTCGTTTTGTTTACCGAGCAATTCAATCACAGCATCACGAATCAGTGGTTGGTGGTGCTCAATGGCTGCCAAGTCGTTACTATTCGCAACCATAATATCGAGGCGAACCTGAATGTAGCCCAGTTTTTTACCTTTAGTGTAAAAATTGGTGGTCAGGTCAGGCTCTAGCGTGAAGTAGGCTAGTTTGGGTGCCGATTCCTCTTCAGCGAAACTTGATGCTGAAAAGAGTAGGGTAATCGCAAGAAATATTTGGGCTACATAACGTTTGTGCATATTTGTGACTTTTCTTTAGTTTATTCGCGATATTCGAAACGCATTAGTCTTGTTACAATGAGCGGTCTAAATCTAAATACGTTTACAATTCGAAGAACGCTTTAATTTTGTTCGAAAGTTGAAGCTTTATTGTACGTGTAAAGTCACCTATTGAATACTAGTATGAATCAGCCAATATCGCTGTATCTTAATTCGTTAATGAATGTAGATTGGCAAAGTACAGAAACATTTGATTTTCCTAATAAAATCACCAGAGAGTGGCTTTTGGAGCAAGGTTCTCTTTCCCGCAAGTTGGGCAAGAGCTGTCAGCACCTGTCTGTTGAGTTGCTTCATAATCAAGTTGTAGAACGCTCAATGCTACAACAGGACGAGGAACTTCTTTTATCATCGTTTGATTGCTTACTGCGTAAAGTAATTTTGAAGGGTGATGATGAGCCGTGGGTGTTAGGGCGAACCTTGATTCCTCGAGTCACATTAGAAGATCATCAGCACTCTGACCTTTCTCAACAAGGTAATGTCCCACTTGGTTTAACCGTGTTCAGCGCTGAGAACGTGGAGCGAGATGCGCTGCAAGTCGGTTGGGTTATCGCAGGCGATGAGCGACTGCTCGCGCGTCGTTCTCGATTATGGATGAACCATAAACCGATGCTTGTGGCAGAACTGTTTTTGCCAACATCACCCATTTACTCTAAGGAGAGTGTGTAAATGTTTGCCACCAAAGCGAAGGCGTATTGGCAATTAACGCGAATGAATCGCCCGATTGGTACCCTGTTACTCCTTTGGCCGACCTTATGGTCGCTGATTATCGCCGCGAAAGGTATGCCTGATTTTGATGTCTTGGTTGTTTTCGTACTCGGCGTGGTATTGATGCGTTCAGCTGGCTGTGTGATCAATGATTTTGCTGACCGTAAAGTGGATGGCCATGTAAAACGCACCAAGCAGCGTCCATTACCTTCCGGTTTGGTTTCCAGTAAGGAAGCTATTCTGCTCTTTTTAGTGCTAGCCATGGTTTCGTTCTTGCTGGTGCTAACCATGAATCCGCTGACGATTAAGCTTTCTGTTATCGGTGTTGGCTTAGCCTTCATTTATCCTTTTATGAAGCGTTTTACGCACCTTCCACAGTTGTTCCTCGGCTTAGCGTTTAGTTGGGCAATCCCAATGGCTTGGGCGGCGCAAACTAATGAGCTACCTAGTGTGGTCTGGTTTATTTTCATTATCAATGCGCTGTGGACGATTGCCTACGACACGCAATATGCAATGGTTGACCGAGATGATGACTTAAAAATTGGCATCAAATCGACGGCTATTCTATTTGGTCGTTTCGACAAGCTTATCGTTGGCTTCTTACAGCTAGTGACACTGGCGATGTTAATAGCGTTAGGCATGCATTACCAATTAGGAGATACCTTTTATTGGGCACTGCTGGTTGCGGGGGCTTGTTTGTGTATCAACAACATCTGATGCGCCACCGTGATCGAGATTTATGTTTCCAAGCTTTCCTAAACAACAATTATGTTGGAATGGCAGTGACAGCAGGCTTATTCATCACCTTCTGGTAAGCACGAGTTTTTTGCAAAACTAACGCTCAATAAAAAGGCACCCAATGGGTGCCTTTTTTGATCGTGTTCAGTCTAGTGATTAAAGCAATTGCTAACCAAGCGATTACTCTGCTTGGTGGATACTCTCTTGAATCGTCAGACGGACCTCTGGGTAAAGCATTGAGTAAAGAAGCTTAGCGAATTGCTGAGTCTTTTCTAAATCGCAGTTACCATCGTTATCCAAATATTGCTGCTGTTTCAAAGTTGCGAACATCGACGCAAACACACCTTTATCGAAGAACTCTGGTGCATTAATGCCTTGTAGACGTCCCAGTCGTTGTGCGATGTCTTGGCTCTTCTGCTCAAGATCAGATTTATCCAGATCAGGGTTCTCTGCCAATAGGTTCAGAGCAATAGAGTAGCGCTGTAGCGTTTCTGAAATCGTACGGCCTAACAGCATCAGTGCTTGGCTGTTTGACTGGTTGATGGTGACTTGGTTGTCCGAAACCACAAGCATACCTTGGCCAACAAGCTCTTCAATGATGTTCGCCACCACGCTTTCAAGCTGATCTTCGTCGTAGCTTAAGAACAACTCTTTCTTCAAGAACGGGTAGATAGCAGCAACGTTCTCTTGAATCGTGTCAATGGTTAGGCCGTGCTGACGAATGGTCATCTGAGCAATTAATGATGGTAGAGCAAACAAATGAATGATGTTATTACGGTAGTAGGTCATCAGAATTGACTGGTGACGGTCTAGCGAAATGATGTCGCCCATTGAGTCTGATTCAATTAGGAACTTGTTCAGCGATTCAGCGTGTTTTACCAGATCTTCAGCGCTGTCTTTTGGTACCGTAAATGTATCAGAGTAAGGTACGTTCTTAAGCAGAGATAGGTAACAGTTGATCTGAGAAACCAAAGAATCACGAGACAATGCACGCTGTCTTGAAGCCAGTAACGCCGTTGCACAAAGTGTTAGTGCGTTGGTCGCTGCCGCATCGTTAATGTGTGTCATCATTTTGGTTGCTAGGTCATTAACCACTGGATTCATCCATTGTGGCTTGCTGGTTCCCATTGGATCGATATCTTTAGTCCACTCTGGAGCGTGCTCGTTCAGATATTGGTTAAGCTGAATCGGCTCACCAAAGTTCACGTAGCCTTTACCAAAATTGCGCAGTTTACGGAGCGTACGAATCACTAGGCTCGCATTTTCTTTTTCTTTGCGCTTACCGCGAAGTTCTTTTGCGTAGGTCGCCACTTCCATTACGTGCTCATAGCCGATGTACACAGGTACTAACGTCACTGGACGGTTCATGCCGCGCAGCATAGCCTGAATAGTCATCGCCAACATGCCGGTTTTAGCTTGTAGTAGGCGACCTGTACGAGAGCGACCACCTTCACTGAAATACTCGACCGAGTAACCTTTGGCGAACAATTCCGCCAGATATTCACGGAAAATAGTCGAGTACAGCTTGTTGCCTTTGAAGCTACGACGAATAAAGAACGCACCACCATGACGGAAAATAGGACCGGCAGGGAAGAAGTTCAGATTGATACCCGCAGCGATATGCGGTGGCACCATGCCTTCGTGGTAAAGCACGTAAGAAAGCAGTAAGTAATCCATGTGACTACGATGACAAGGCACATAAACAATCTCGTGACCATCTTGAGCTAGCTTACGAACGGTTGAAGCGTTGCTGATATGCAGGCCTTGATACAACTTATTCCACAACCAACCAAGAATCTTCTCACCGCGTTTGATTAGCGAGTAAGAGAAGTTCGCAGCAATCTCGTCCATGATGTCTTGAGCTTCTTTGCTCGCTTTCTCGATCGAGATGTTCTTTGCTTGTGCTTCATCTTCAATCGCTTTCTTGATCGCTTCAGATTTTAGTAGGCGGTCAAACAGAGCTTGGCGACTTGGCAGGTTAGGACCTGATGCCGCCAATTTTTGGCGAGAAAAGTGAATACGTGCTACGCGCGCCAGTTTGTGTGCGATGGTGTTGTCGGTGCCGTGTGAGTTAGCCATGTAACGTAGAGAAACCACAGGACTAAAGCGAACCAAGCAGTCACGACCTGCCAGTAATACCGCTTTTGATTTCTCTAAGCCGTTCATTGCTTGTAGGTAAGGTTTCTGGTTATTCTCTTTACCTGGTTTACGACCCCACAATACAGTGGCAGGGATAACTTGAACGTCGAGATCAGAGTCTTCAGCATGCAGTGAAAGCAGCTCAGAGAAGACTTCAATTGATGAGCTTGGTACATAATCATCGTCTTGCAGTAGAGTTTTGCGAGAAGAGATAAAAACGTAGCGTTGCAGTGATTTGCCATTGATTTCAAGCTTGCTCAACGGATCAGGTAACCCTAATTCAAGTGCATGTTTTTGCAATGTAAGAATGTCTACACTTGAGCGAAATGGTAAGGCGTATACAATCGGTTTGCTCAAATCAATGTTCAAATCCTCAACAGGGTTTGAAGGAATTGATGTGCCCTTTACCAATACGGATAAAGGTAGCTTCATTAATGAACGTGAAAAAGATTGTCCAGAAGACATATAGGTTCACTGCCTCAATAGTTATTTCAATGTGCTCAAGCGTATCTCTATTTCTATGATGAAAAGGATAAATCCTGTGAGTGAAATAGGGATAAGCCTAGGCGTAAATTTAATCGATGCAAGAATACCAGAAACTGGTCTAACCTTTTAATGGAAATAGTCATATTGCCGTTAAGTTTGTGGAAAATCATTCATCGACTGATTGAGTATAGGGTTAAAAATGACCAAAAATTCAAACACCGGATTCAAACGTATCGTGAAAGCGGCGGGCTTTTCATGGCAAGGCATCACGAGCTCGTTTAAAAACGAGGCGGCATTTCGACAAGAAGTATTCATGGCCGCAGTGCTTATTCCGTTGGCGTTTTACTTAGATGTAAGCCAAGTTGAGAGAATCTTGATGATTTCAGCCGTCGTGTTGGTGATGGTTGTCGAGTTGATCAATACCGCGATTGAAGCGGTCGTTGACCGAATCGGTAGTGAACATCATGAGCTTTCTGGGATGGCGAAAGATGTTGGCTCAGCTGCAGTTTTTATCTGTTTAGTATTAGCGGGTTACGTGTGGCTAGAGATCTTGTTTTTGTAATTCGCTAAAAATGAACTAAAAACAACCAATTGCTTTGCTTTTGTTCAGTTACTGGATATACTCACAGTCAACTGTATAAAAAGACAGGTGAATCATGAAGCCGTTAACGCCCCGCCAGCAACAAGTTTTTGACCTTATCAAAAGTAAGATCGAAGATTTCGGTATGCCACCGACACGTGCAGAAATCGCGCGCGAACTTGGCTTCCGTTCTGCTAATGCTGCAGAAGAACATTTAAAAGCTCTTGCTCGTAAAGAAGCGATTGAGATTATCCCGGGTGCGTCTCGTGGTATTCGTATTTTGCTTGAAGATGCAGCGAATGAAGAGCAAGGTTTACCACTAATCGGTCAGGTTGCCGCTGGTGAGCCTATTTTGGCTCAAGAGCATGTAGAAATGCATTATCAAGTTGATCCAGGCATGTTTAAACCACAAGCTGACTTCTTACTTCGTGTAAATGGCGAAAGTATGAAAGACATCGGTATTATGGACGGTGATCTATTAGCTGTTCATAAAACACAAGATGTCCGCGATGGTCAGGTTGTCGTGGCTCGTGTCGATGATGATGTAACGGTAAAACGCCTAGAACGTAAAGGTTCAACGGTGCTGTTACACGCTGAAAATGAAGAGTTTTCTCCAATCCATGTCGATCTAGAATCTCAACACTTGTCTATTGAAGGGCTGGCTGTTGGTATTATCCGCAACACTGACTGGATGTAATCAGTACAAACAGCTTATTGATATTTATTCTCAATAACTTGTTATTGTAATTGATATTCATTATCATCTTCTTTGTCGAGATACAAGGAAGATGATGATGCCAAATCCAACCAAACCTCAAATAAAGCCGCTTATTCCTAAGCCGCGCTCTTCTGTTCAAAAGGCTCCTTTTGATCAAGGGTCTGCACATCAGGAATTCCAAGTTCCGACGGATCTCGTTCAACATCTTTGGTTTCGCAGCCGCGAAAGCCTTGCCGATGACGGCCTAGTCTATGACCCTATCGCAGCTCAAGCCTGCAAGCGCTGCCAATTAGCACCAGAATGTCTTACTGGTGAACTCGACCAACAACAACTTCTCTACGCAACATTGACTCAGCTTTGTGACTCTCAAGTTCAACAATTTCTATCTCATAACCCAGATGCTTGGATTATCAATGTTGGGGCAGGCCTCGATACTCGTTTCTACCGTTTAGATAATGGCCGCTGTCATTGGGTTGAATTGGATGTAACTGAAAATCTAGTTTGGCGCCAACGCCTGTTCCACAAGAATGAACGCTACCGTTTGGAGTGTGGTTCGGTTGACGATCTGACTTGGTTGGATGAGCTCAACATCCCAGAACAAGCCTCAGTGATGGTGGTGTGCGAACATGCTTTGCTTGATTGCAATGAACAACAAACCGCATATTTTATTCAGTCATTGAGTCGTTACTTTACTCATGCACACGCGTGTTTAGTGTTAGCTGGAGACAAAAGCTCTAGTGCTCTTGGGCAAAAGCTTGGTTCAGGAAAATATGCACATGGCTTATCTTCTCCAGTAGACAGTGTTCTTAATTGGCTGCCATGGGCGCAATGGGTAAAAGCGTTTTCTCCACTTGATCAACAATGCAATCGTTGGAAATTGTGGCAGCGATTACTGTGTAAGATCTCTCAGGTCAAAAAGCGCTTAACGCCACAGTTGGTGCTTGTTAAGTGGTAGTGCTAGCGACTTTGTTTGCAGGTAGCTGAATAGAAGTATCAAGATAAGTAAAACCCCACAACATAGTGAAAGCCCACCCACTAGGTTAAACTATCGCCTCTAATCAAAGAGGTGATCGTGAAGCTATTTAATCCCCAAACTATTTTTCAAACGCTATCCAATCAGGCGATGCACAAAAAAGTGCTATTACTCGCGATCCCGATGGTTCTCTCTAATATTACGGTTCCACTGCTGGGCTTAGTTGATGCTGCAGTTATCGGTCACCTAGAGCATTCTTGGTATTTAGGTGGTGTGGCCTTAGGCGGCACCATGATCAGTGTGACCTTCTGGTTGCTTGGTTTCCTGCGTATGTCAACGACTGGATTGGCCGCGCAATCTTATGGTGCGAATGATGGTAAGCAGCTTGGTTTAGTCTTTGTGCAAGGCGTGACTATGGCCTTAGGGTTTGCTGGTGTCTTTTTGCTTTTACACAGCTTTGTTGCGGATGCGGTTTTCTCATTGAGCAGTGCCAGCGAGCAAGTCAAACATTATGGCCTGCAGTACTTCTCTATCCGTGCCTGGAGTGCACCTGCTGCGCTAACTAACTTTGTGCTGTTAGGTTGGTTGCTCGGAACCCAAAATGCCAAAGCGCCAATGTGGATGGTGATTATCACTAATATCACCAACATCGTTTTGGATATCGTTTTTGTGATTGGCCTTGGATGGCAAGTTGAAGGTGCGGCATTGGCATCGGTAATTGCGGACTATGCGGGTCTAACGTTTGGCTTAATTTGTGTTTATCGAATCTGGATGAAGAGGCAACTGCCATCTCCATGGGAGTTGCTTAAGAAAACCAGCCAAGGTTTGAGTCGTTTCGTAAAACTGAATCGCGATATCTTTCTGCGCTCGCTTTGTCTGCAAGCGACTTTCACTTTTATGACGTTCCAAGGTGCAAGTTTTGGTGATGATGTGGTGGCGGCTAATGCGGTATTGATGAGCTTCTTGATGATCATTTCTTATGGGATGGATGGTTTTGCTTATGCAATGGAAGCTATGGTCGGAAAGGCGATTGGCGCGAAAGATAAAGAAGAGTTAAATCAGTCTTTGATTGGCACTTTCTTCTGGAGCTTCAATATTTGTTTGGTACTGACCATAGCGTTCGCGATTGCTGGGTCTAGTTTGATTAATATGATTACTACAATTCCAGAGGTTAAGAGTCAGGCTGAGGTGTATCTGCCATGGCTGATTGCGATGCCGCTCGTTTCTATGTGGTGCTTCTTGCTAGACGGTATTTTCGTGGGCGCTACCAAAGGCAAGGATATGCGCAACAGTATGTTTGTGGCCACCTGCAGTTTCTTTGCGATTTTCTACTTAGCATCAGGTTTAGAGAACCATGCACTGTGGCTAGCAATGTTGAGCTTTATGGCAATGCGCGGCATTGGTCTTGGTGTTCTATTTATCTCTCAGTGGAAGAAAGGTGAGTTTCTCGCTTAGCTTAGATTAGATAGCTTAGTTCAGGGAGCGAAAAAGAGAAGCTGTGCAGGTAAAGTGGCATTTAGAACATCATGATCTAATTACCGGTATGACTATATAATTCAGTAGTTTAAATAAAAACAGCAAGCTCATAGCTTGCTGTTTATATATTTGGCCTACAGGTGGTCAAATAGTCCTATTGGTCCTTTGTTTAGAACAAACGGTTAAGTCCGTTCAGCGCTGCGACGCGATACGCTTCGGCCATTGTTGGATAGTTGAAGGTAGTATTCACAAAGTACTCGATGGTATTGGCTTCGCCTTTCTGTTCCATGATCGCCTGACCGATGTGGATGATCTCAGCAGCACGCTCACCAAAAACGTGGATACCTAAAATCTCTTTAGTTTCACGATGGAAAAGTATCTTCAAGCTACCAATATCTTTACCTGCGATTTGAGCACGAGCTAAGTGTTTGAATGAAGATCGTCCCACTTCATAAGGTACTTTAGCCGCAGTAAGCTCTTGTTCTGTTTTACCGACAGAGCTGATCTCAGGAATGGTATAGATACCTGTTGGGATGTCTTCGATAAGGTGTCGTTCTGCTTCACCTTTCACCACGGCTTGGGCCACGAATCGACCTTGGTCATAAGCAGCACTTGCTAGGCTAGGATAACCAATCACATCACCAACAGCGTAAACATGTTCAACACTGGTTTGGTAGTTGCTGTTGACTGATACTTGTCCTCGAGAGTCCGCTTCTAAGCCAACGGCACCAAGATTCAGCTTGTCAGTATTACCCGTTCGGCCATTGGCATACAGTAGACAGTCGGCACGCATTTTCTTACCAGACTCTAAGTGAATGATTACACCGTCGTCAGTACCTTCAATTTTCTCAAAGGTTTCATCGTTGCGAATAACAACGCCGCTGTTCCAGAAGTGATAAGACAGAGCATCCGAGGTTTCATTGTCTAAGAATGACAACAGGCGATCGCGAGTATTAATAAGATCGGTTTTAACGCCTAAACCACGGAAGATTGAAGCGTATTCACAACCAATAACGCCAGCCCCATAGATGATGATGTGTTGAGGGTCGTGTTTAAGAGAAAGAATCGAGTCGCTGTCGTAGATACGTTCATGCAGAAAGTCGACGTTGTCTGGTTGATAAGGACGAGAACCTGTTGCGATAACAAATTTGTCTGCGCTGTAATGTTCTTCAGTACCATCGCTCTGCATGACAGAGATAGTGTTAGTATCGATAAAACGCGCAGTACCAAACACCAATGTGCACTGGTTACGGTCGTAGAAGCCTTGACGCAATCGAGTCTGTTTGTCGATGACTGATTTAGCATGACCCAGAATGTTGGAGAAGGTTGAGTGAATGCTTTTATTGTTCTGACAAAACAGCGGGTTGCTATTGAATTCAATGATGCGGCTTACTGCATGACGCAGTGCTTTTGAAGGAATCGTTCCCCAGTGGGTGCAACCACCACCAACGCTGCTCTCTTTTTCAATGATTGCAACGTTCAACCCGGCTTTGGTTAATCCCATCGCTGCCCCTTCTCCTCCGGGGCCACTACCAATTACGATTACATCAAAGTGGTTGGAGTGCGGCATAGATATCTTCCTTGTTATATTTGATTAACATTGCTTTAGCGAGATTTTAACTGATTCTGTTCTTGGGTACATGAAAAGGGCATCAGAGAGTCGGTGGGATCACGCAGTGTTATCGAAAAAATAATATTTGGTATGTTGTATGTCTCCAAATGACAGTGTGGATATTGAAATTTTTTCTTCGAACGTATTTACTTCGGTACGTGAACAAAGAGGTGTGTTTAGTGTCTTATATAACCAGAGTGCCTTATATAAATATGTGATTCGCGTTATATTGAACAGAGTATTAGGCATGCCTGTTTTGGCTGTAAAAGAAGAGTTTGATAAAGTATGAAACCAATGGGCATTCGCGCGCAGCAAAAAGAAAAAACTCGTCGTAGCTTAATCGACGCAGCATTTAGCCAGCTCAGTGCCGATCGTAGCTTTTCCAACCTAAGCTTGAGAGAAGTTGCTCGTGAGGCTGGAATAGCGCCGACTTCCTTTTATCGTCATTTCAAAGACATGGATGAGCTTGGCTTAACCATGGTTGATGAAGGTGGCTTACTGTTGCGTCAGCTAATGCGTCAAGCTAGGCAACGCATAGTAAAAGAAGGTAGTGTGATTCGTACCTCGGTTGAAACCTTTATGGAATTCATTGAAAGCAGCCCAAACGTATTCAGACTGTTATTGCGAGAGCGCTCAGGAACCTCTTTTGAGTTTCGTGCTGCGGTAGCTCGTGAGATACAGCACTTCTCTGCTGAGTTAACCGAATATTTGATAACGACTGGCATGACACGAGATGAAGCTTTTACTCAAGCTGAAGCCTCCGTCATTTTGGTCTTCAACTCAGGGGCAGAAGCATTAGATTTAGATCGACGTCAGCGAGATGAATTGGCTGATCGCTTGATCATGCAATTGCGAATGATGGCCAAAGGTGCTTTTTGGTATCGTAAAGAACGTGAACGTAACCGATTAAAAGGCGGGATTGAATAATGTCGAATGAAAATAATACTGTAAACCGTGGTTCTGAAAGAAAGACACTCGTACTTGCTGTTGTTGCAGGTGTGTGTGGTGATGCACTGTTATCTTGGGTAACAATGAGCGAAGTGGGCTTCTCTATTTTCCCATTGATTGCTTTAGTTTTGGCTGTACAAGCGCTTTACCAAGAATACCTAACGAATCCAGTATCTGAAGATATTCCATTAGTGGGTTTAGCTTGTTTCTTTGTAGGTGCATTTGGCCATTCGGCTTTTGTGAAAGCACAACACCCTGATGCAGGATCAAACTTCTTTGCGATTATTGTCGCGATGCTGCTACTCGCTTGGGTAGGTAAGAAGCTAGGCTTTATCGGTAAAACCGCTTAAACCAACGTCAACGTATAAATAAAAAAACGAGCCAATTGGCTCGTTTTTTGTATCTGCTGTTTAGCTTCGACTTCGACCTCGACCTAGATAGCGAGACTTACGCTTTACGCTCTAGGAATACACCGGCTTCCATGTGGTGCGTATAAGGGAACTGATCAAATAGAGCAAAACGAGTGATGTCGTGTGTTTCGCTTAGAATGTCTAGGTTCTCTTTCAATGTCTCAGGGTTACAAGAGATGTACATGATGCGCTCGTAGCCTTGAACCATCTTACAAGTATCAACGTCCATACCTGAACGCGGTGGATCAACAAAGATAGTGTTGCAGTTGTAGCTCTTCAGATCGATGTTTGCTTGTTGTAGGCGGCGGAATTCACGCTTACCTTCCATTGCTACGGTAAAATCTTCCGCAGACATACGGATAATCTGAACATTATCAATCTTGTTCGCCGCAATGTTGTATTGAGCAGACTCAACAGATGGCTTCGCTAGCTCAGTTGCAAGTACACGCTCAAAGTTTTGTGCCAGAGCTAATGAGAAGTTACCGTTGCCACAGTAAAGCTCTAACAAGTCACCTTTGCTGCCTTGAGTGCAGTCGACAGCCCATTCCAGCATTTTCTCTGCTACTTTGCCGTTTGGTTGAGTAAAGCTGTTCTCTACTTGCTGGTATATATAGCTATCACCATTCACATCTAGCTTTTCAATTACGTAGTCGCGATCAAGGACGATTTTCATCTTACGCGCACGGCCAATCAGGTTTAGGTTAAAACCTTCATCATTCAATTGCTGCTTCAGTGCTTTAGCATCTTGAATCCATTGCTCACCCAATTGACGGTGGTAAAGCAGTGATACCAAAATCTCACCACTCAACGTAGAAAGAAAATCTACTTGGAATAGCTTATGGCGTAGAGAGTGGTTGTCTTTCATTGCATCTGTTAGTAGAGGCATTAAATCGTTGATAAGGCGGCTAGCTGCTGGGAACTGGTCTACACGGTATTTTTCTTTGGTCTCTTGATTGAACATGACGTAATACATATCGTCACCTTCATGCCACACGCGAAATTCAGCACGCATGCGGTAGTGTTGTTCTGGAGATTCATACACTTCCAACTCAGGCACATCGTATTGTGAGAACATTTCAGTAAGACGCTCAGTCTTTTCTGCTAGTTGTTCTTGGTAGCGTTGCGGGTTTACATCTAAATTCGCCATTGTTATGCCTTTTTGCTGTCGTGCTTTTAAATCAAGAGCGCAGATTTTATTCAATCACAGGCGCTTGTCCAGTGTTGAGAGCTATTCAATGTAAATCGAGCATGAAAACTATAGCTTATAACTATCTTAGACTAGACAAATGATTCATAGGTTAATACTATCTCCCGCAAGCTGGTGCCATTTGGATGTATAGATGGCTGAAGAGGGAATCTGGTGTAAATCCAGAACTGACGCGCAGCGGTAAGAGAGAACGAGTATTCAAAGACACTGCAAATAGCTTTTTGTGGGAAGTCGAATATGAGGTAAACCATAAGGTTGTGCTCTTGAGTCCGAATACCTGCCAGCGGCTAAGCCATACAATGTGGCTTGGTAGGACTTTACGCGATTTAGGATCACAACATGAACAAATCCCTTTTAGCGGTTGCTGTAGCATCGCTACTTTCACCTATCTCCAATTTACACGCCCAAGAAGCATCTACTGACGAAACCATGGTGGTTACGGCTAACCGTTTTGAGCAAGTTGACGGTGCTGTATTAGCTCAAACTGTTGTCGTTACCAAAGAAGATATCTCAAAACTTCAAGCAAATAGCCTTATTGAAGTTTTTCGAACGTTGCCAAGCGTTGAAGTTGCTCAATATGGTGGTCGTGGGCAAACAGCCTCGTTCTATGTGCGAGGAGGTAGTTCTTCTCAAGTACTAGTTCTAATGGATGGTACCCGCTTACCAAGAGCTATGATGGGCGGTGTTGATTTTAACTCTTTGCCAGTTAACTCAATTGAAAGAATTGAATTCATTCGTGGTGCTCGTGCCTCTATCTATGGTTCAGAAGCTATTTCTGGTGTCATCAATATTATTACCAGAGCAGATGTGAATGAAGATGCCGTTAAAGTGTATGGCGGGTATGGTACAAACAATCATTATGTAACCTCTTTAGCTGCTCTGCATAAGATTGATGACAGCCAACATATTAAAGCTGTTATTGGTTATGAAAAAGATGATGGGTTTAATGTTAAGCCGATTGAGGGTATCAACGATGGTGATGAACACGGTTTTGAGTCATACAATGTAAATATCGGCTACCAAAATCAGCTAACTAAGACAGTTAATGCTTTTGTTAATGTCGTGGCTTACGACAATGAAGGTGAGTACGACAATAGTTCGACCGCTTCTCCTTGGGGGCCAGCTCGACATGAAGAAAAAGTTGGCCGAACTGAATTTCGTTCAATCAATACAAATTTGGCTTATAACGAAGATAACCTCACTTCAACCTTAGATCTTACTTATGCAGAGCAAGACAACTACGATTATATTGTAGGTAAGAGTAAGAAGAGTGGCGGTATCACATCGATTAACCAAATCAATGCTGCTTGGTTGAATTCATACCGAGTAAACGAGCAGTTGGCTTTGGGTGGTGGTTTAGATTATCGACGTGAAGAGTTAGATGAAGGATATACAGGTTCTAGTTACTACAAACCTGAAGAAAACCCTCGTGAAAACTATGGTGTGAGTGTTATTAGTCAATACACCATAGATAGCTGGACACTTGAAGCAAGTGCTCGAAACGATGAGAACAGCCAATATGGAAACAACACGACATGGCAAGCAGCGGCGGGTTGGACATTCCTTGATAATTATGAGCTTAAAGCAAGCCATGGCACAGCCTTCAGAGCACCTACCTTTTTGGACCTCTATTATCCGGGCTTTGAAGCACCTAATCTCAAAGCAGAAGATTCTCAAAATACAGAGCTAACGCTAGAAGGTTCACATTCTTATCTAGATTGGTCGATTACTGGTTTCATCAACAAGATTGATAACATGTTGATGTGGCAAGGCTCAGGCATGACTAATATTGGAGAGGCTGAAATCAAAGGCGTTGAACTGGGCTTAGGTTTTGACACCTCAATTGTTACACATCAGTTCTACTTAGACTGGAAAGATCCAGTAGACAAATCTAATGGCAAAGAACAACAGTTAGCATACCGTTCCAAACAAGGTGCTAAGTGGAATGCTTTTGCTGAATTTGGTGATTGGATCTTAGGCTCTCAGTACCTTTATCAAGGCGAGCGCTTTAACGGGACGACACGATTGGCAAGTTACAGCCTTTGGAACTTTACTGCTGAGTACGCAGTTTCGGCAGATCTAAAGGTGAAAGGAAAACTGAGTAACGCATTCGATAAAGACTATGAAATGTATAGCGGTTACGCGACGCCTGGTCGTGAATACTTTATATCAGCTTCTTACCAATTCTAATTTACACCTAAACCGCCTCCGGGCGGTTTTTTCTTATTGGGTATATCAATGAAAAAGAAAGTCGTCATGAGTTGGTCGTCAGGTAAAGACTCGACATTAACGCTAGAGCGTCTACTTGAAAGCTCCGAATATGAAGTTGTCGCTCTATACACGACATATGTTGGAGATGAAGTTCCTTTCCAAGTGACTCCCATTGATGTGGTTGCCATGCAGGCGCAATTAGTCGGTTTGCCACTCATCACGATTGAGCTCCCGGAAGTGTTTCCTAGTAATGAGATTTATCAAAGTACCATTGTCTCCGCACTTAAAGGTTCTGGCTTATCAATCGATGCGGTCGCGTTTGGAGACATGTTTTGTAATGGCATTGCCGATTATCGAAGAAGCTATATAGAACCTGCGGGGTGGGAGTGTGTGTTTCCCTTAATGGGAGAGAGCAGTCAGGCACTTGCGAGTGAAATAATAGACAGAGGAATTGAAACCTTTCTCGTCACGGTCGATAGCGATGCATTAGACATGAGCTATTGCGGGAAAAAATACACGCTTGAACTAATAGACAGTTTACCGAGTCGTGTCGATCCATGTGGCGAAGATGGTGAGTTCCATACCTTAGTGATGTCAGCGCCATGCTTTAAAGGTAAGCTCAAGATAGATCTAGAAAATGTAGAGCAAGGTGAGCGCTTTGTTCATCAACGTTATCAAGCTTGCATTATATAGAGTGAGGATTGGCGAAAACTAAGCGAAGGAGTATCATTGCAGCGAAACTTATTATAGGTAATCGTTGTGTCGGATAGTCTACAAAAAAATATATTGGTCTTTGATTCTGGAGTGGGTGGCCTATCTGTATATAAGGAGATAAGCCAGTTACTACCGAATCATAACTATACTTATGTATTCGATAACGAGGCTTACCCATACGGTGAACTCGATCAACAAGTTCTTGTCCGCAGAGTCCAAAGTATCGTCGCTAGCTTTGTGGCTAGCCACGCTATTGATATCGTAGTAATAGCCTGCAATACCGCAAGTACGATTGTCTTACCTACACTGCGTGCTAATAATCTAATCCCAATTGTTGGCGTTGTTCCGGCAATCAAACCTGCATCCCTACTTGCCAATAAAGCGGTGGGTCTGATTGCTACTCCCGCAACGATTACTCGTGAATACACACACGAGCTCATCAAAAACTTCTCGAGTAATAAAAGAGTCGAACTGTTAGGTTCTACTCGGCTGGTGGATATGGCCGAAGACAAACTCAGGGGGGAGACGATTGACCTTGAAGAGCTGCAACTCATCCTTCAACCGATGATCAATACAATTGATGTGGCCGTTTTAGGATGCACACATTTCCCGCTGATAAAATCAGAGATTCAACAAGTCTTAGGTAAGAGTGTTTTATTGGTTGATTCCGGTAAAGCGATTGCGAAGCGAGTTCAAGATTTATTGGATTTGGAAAGTGGTAATAGAGAAGGAGGAGTGCGCGAGGTTTTTTGTAGTGCACTTCCTAAGAAAGAAAGTGCACTAAATAGCATGTTAAAGCAGTTAGGATTTAGCTCAGTTCAGCTTCGTCCGTTTCTGGATGTTTAGGATCATTTGCAACTCGCACTTTTAAAGTTCGTTGCATGTAATCTTTATCGTTGAGTTCTGAAATAGCATGATTCACATCATTGCTAGCCATTACGACAAATCCAAAGCCTCTTCTTTTACCAGTACGTTTGTCTTTCATTAAGCGTACTGCAAATACTTCACCATACTCTGAGAATAATTCACGTACGTGTGATTCATTCGCTTTGTATGGAAGGTTACCTACATAAAGTGTTTTTGTTGATGCCTTAGGTTCTGAATCTGATTTTGAGTCGGTGCTTGAAAAGTTAACAACAAAAGCGGAAGCCAAGACACCAAGGATAAAGGTAATTGCAGGCGATATATCTACCTGAGAGAAAACAATGCCACCTAGAACAGCTAGTGCGACAATTAACAACATCGATTTTTTTGAGTTCATATCGGAATACTACATATTAATAAACGAAATAGACGCATCTACTCTTAACAAAATAGATACATGAATCTTACGTTCATGGTTTCCATTTTGCCAATGTATTGCTGTGATACGTCTCAAATGTTTAGTTTTTATTCGAAAAATGCGGATCTGGTGGCTTTTTAGGCGAACAAAAATTTTATTCAAAAAAGCCCTTGTGCTCTATGTCGATCTCTCTATAATGCCGCCTCACCGACACGGAGTGAGACGAAAGTCACACAGTGAAATCGGTAGAGAAAAAGGAGTTAAAAATAATCCTTGACTCTCTAAGTGGTGCAGGTATAGTACGCACCCCTAGCGACTGAGATGTAAATCACAAAACGCTAGCGCTCTTTAACAATTTAAACCTATCAATCTGTGTGGGCACTCGTTGATGAATATCAAAACGTTTTATCCTTTGGATAAAACAGTTACTTCGGTAACAAACTTGATTTCAATGAACTGAGTGACCAATACAAAGTTAAGTTTACTTAATTTTGGCACAGTCAATTCATTACCATTCTGTTGGAATGGTAATAGCTTTAGAATTACATGTTCATGTTTACATGAATATTAGTTTTGAAGTCAGTATTCGTTGAGTCACAAAATCTTAAATTGAAGAGTTTGATCATGGCTCAGATTGAACGCTGGCGGCAGGCCTAACACATGCAAGTCGAGCGGAAACGACACTAACAATCCTTCGGGTGCGTTAATGGGCGTCGAGCGGCGGACGGGTGAGTAATGCCTAGGAAATTGCCTTGATGTGGGGGATAACCATTGGAAACGATGGCTAATACCGCATAATGCCTACGGGCCAAAGAGGGGGACCTTCGGGCCTCTCGCGTCAAGATATGCCTAGGTGGGATTAGCTAGTTGGTGAGGTAATGGCTCACCAAGGCGACGATCCCTAGCTGGTCTGAGAGGATGATCAGCCACACTGGAACTGAGACACGGTCCAGACTCCTACGGGAGGCAGCAGTGGGGAATATTGCACAATGGGCGAAAGCCTGATGCAGCCATGCCGCGTGTATGAAGAAGGCCTTCGGGTTGTAAAGTACTTTCAGTTGTGAGGAAGGGTGTGTAGTTAATAGCTGCATATCTTGACGTTAGCAACAGAAGAAGCACCGGCTAACTCCGTGCCAGCAGCCGCGGTAATACGGAGGGTGCGAGCGTTAATCGGAATTACTGGGCGTAAAGCGCATGCAGGTGGTTCATTAAGTCAGATGTGAAAGCCCGGGGCTCAACCTCGGAACTGCATTTGAAACTGGTGAACTAGAGTGCTGTAGAGGGGGGTAGAATTTCAGGTGTAGCGGTGAAATGCGTAGAGATCTGAAGGAATACCAGTGGCGAAGGCGGCCCCCTGGACAGACACTGACACTCAGATGCGAAAGCGTGGGGAGCAAACAGGATTAGATACCCTGGTAGTCCACGCCGTAAACGATGTCTACTTGGAGGTTGTGGCCTTGAGCCGTGGCTTTCGGAGCTAACGCGTTAAGTAGACCGCCTGGGGAGTACGGTCGCAAGATTAAAACTCAAATGAATTGACGGGGGCCCGCACAAGCGGTGGAGCATGTGGTTTAATTCGATGCAACGCGAAGAACCTTACCTACTCTTGACATCCAGAGAAGCCAGCGGAGACGCAGGTGTGCCTTCGGGAGCTCTGAGACAGGTGCTGCATGGCTGTCGTCAGCTCGTGTTGTGAAATGTTGGGTTAAGTCCCGCAACGAGCGCAACCCTTATCCTTGTTTGCCAGCGAGTAATGTCGGGAACTCCAGGGAGACTGCCGGTGATAAACCGGAGGAAGGTGGGGACGACGTCAAGTCATCATGGCCCTTACGAGTAGGGCTACACACGTGCTACAATGGCGCATACAGAGGGCAGCAAGCTAGCGATAGTGAGCGAATCCCAAAAAGTGCGTCGTAGTCCGGATTGGAGTCTGCAACTCGACTCCATGAAGTCGGAATCGCTAGTAATCGTGAATCAGAATGTCACGGTGAATACGTTCCCGGGCCTTGTACACACCGCCCGTCACACCATGGGAGTGGGCTGCAAAAGAAGTGGGTAGTTTAACCTTTCGGGGAGGACGCTCACCACTTTGTGGTTCATGACTGGGGTGAAGTCGTAACAAGGTAGCCCTAGGGGAACCTGGGGCTGGATCACCTCCTTATACGAAGATACTTACGATGAGTGTCCACACAGATTGATGGTTTAGATTTAGTTAAAGCCAGAGCTTTAATTAATAACGTAAGTTATTGATTAAAGCTTTTTGCTTTATGCTCTTTAACAATTTGGAAAGCTGACTGATTGATTACTTACGAGTAATTCAATCAAATTTAAAAGTTCTCAATGTTTATCTTTCATTAGATAAACACAACAAACACATTCAAGTGTCTTGTATTCGAATCAAACTAAAGTTTGATTCACAATTGAGTCCGGCAAACAGTTATCAAGAATTAACCCTTCTTGATGACAACCAAAAACCTTGGTTAGTTGCCATACGCTAAGACCCTTTCGGGTTGTATGGTTAAGTGACTAAGCGTACACGGTGGATGCCTTGGCAGTCAGAGGCGATGAAAGGCGTAATAACTTGCGATAAGCCCAGATTAGGTAGTAATAACCTTTTGAGTCTGGGATTCCTGAATGGGGAAACCCACTTGCATAAGCAAGTATCCTGTTGTGAATACATAGCAACAGGAGGCAAACCGGGGGAACTGAAACATCTAAGTACCCCGAGGAAGAGAAATCAACCGAGATTCCGAAAGTAGCGGCGAGCGAAATTGGATTAGCCCTTAAGCTTTTAATGAGACAGACGAAGGCTCTGGAAAGTGCCGCAGTAAAGGGTGATAGCCCCGTAGTCGACATCTCATAATCAGTGAAAACGAGTAGGGCGGGACACGTGATATCCTGTCTGAATATGGGGGGACCATCCTCCAAGGCTAAATACTACTGACTGACCGATAGTGAACCAGTACCGTGAGGGAAAGGCGAAAAGAACCCCTGTGAGGGGAGTGAAATAGAACCTGAAACCGTGTACGTACAAGCAGTAGGAGCACCTTCGTGGTGTGACTGCGTACCTTTTGTATAATGGGTCAGCGACTTAATTTTAGTAGCAAGGTTAACCGTTTAGGGGAGCCGTAGGGAAACCGAGTCTTAACTGGGCGTACAGTTGCTAGGATTAGACCCGAAACCAGGTGATCTAGCCATGGGCAGGTTGAAGGTTGAGTAACATCAACTGGAGGACCGAACCGACTAATGTTGAAAAATTAGCGGATGACTTGTGGCTAGGGGTGAAAGGCCAATCAAACCTGGAGATAGCTGGTTCTCCCCGAAAGCTATTTAGGTAGCGCCTCGGACGAATACTACTGGGGGTAGAGCACTGTTAAGGCTAGGGGGTCATCCCGACTTACCAACCCTTTGCAAACTCCGAATACCAGTAAGTACTATCCGGGAGACACACGGCGGGTGCTAACGTCCGTCGTGGAGAGGGAAACAACCCAGACCGCCAGCTAAGGTCCCAAAGTATAGCTAAGTGGGAAACGATGTGGGAAGGCTCAGACAGCCAGGATGTTGGCTTAGAAGCAGCCATCATTTAAAGAAAGCGTAATAGCTCACTGGTCGAGTCGGCCTGCGCGGAAGATGTAACGGGGCTAAGCTATACACCGAAGCTGCGGCTACGTACCTTAGGGTATGTGGGGTAGGGGAGCGTTCTGTAAGCCGTTGAAGGTGGTCTGTAAGGGCTGCTGGAGGTATCAGAAGTGCGAATGCTGACATGAGTAACGATAAAGGGAGTGAAAAACTCCCTCGCCGGAAGACCAAGGGTTCCTGTCCAACGTTAATCGGGGCAGGGTAAGTCGACTCCTAAGGCGAGGCCGAAAGGCGTAGTCGATGGGAAACGGGTTAATATTCCCGTACTTCTTACAATTGCGATGGGGGGACGGAGAAGGCTAGGTGGGCCTGGCGACGGTTGTCCAGGTTCAAGTATGTAGGCGGAAAGTTTAGGTAAATCCGGACTTTCATTAACGCTGAGATACGATGTCGAGCTACTACGGTAGTGAAGTCATTGATGCCATGCTTCCAGGAAAAGCCTCTAAGCTTCAGATTGTAAGGAATCGTACCCCAAACCGACACAGGTGGTCGGGTAGAGAATACCAAGGCGCTTGAGAGAACTCGGGTGAAGGAACTAGGCAAAATGGTACCGTAACTTCGGGAGAAGGTACGCTCTTATCAGTGAAGTCCCTTGCGGATGGAGCAGACGAGAGTCGCAGATACCAGGTGGCTGCAACTGTTTATTAAAAACACAGCACTGTGCAAAATCGTAAGATGACGTATACGGTGTGACGCCTGCCCGGTGCCGGAAGGTTAATTGATGGGGTTAGACTTCGGTCGAAGCTCTTGATCGAAGCCCCGGTAAACGGCGGCCGTAACTATAACGGTCCTAAGGTAGCGAAATTCCTTGTCGGGTAAGTTCCGACCTGCACGAATGGCGTAATGATGGCCACGCTGTCTCCACCCGAGACTCAGTGAAATTGAAATCGCTGTGAAGATGCAGTGTACCCGCGGCTAGACGGAAAGACCCCGTGAACCTTTACTACAGCTTGGCACTGAACATTGAACCTACATGTGTAGGATAGGTGGGAGACTATGAAATTGCGTCGCTAGATGTGATGGAGTCGTCCTTGAAATACCACCCTTGTAGTTTTGATGTTCTAACGTTGGTCCCTGAATCGGGATTACGGACAGTGCCTGGTGGGTAGTTTGACTGGGGCGGTCTCCTCCCAAAGAGTAACGGAGGAGCACGAAGGTGGGCTAAACACGGTTGGACATCGTGTGGTTAGTGCAATGGCATAAGCCCGCTTGACTGCGAGAATGACAATTCGAGCAGGTGCGAAAGCAGGTCATAGTGATCCGGTGGTTCTGAATGGAAGGGCCATCGCTCAACGGATAAAAGGTACTCCGGGGATAACAGGCTGATACCGCCCAAGAGTTCATATCGACGGCGGTGTTTGGCACCTCGATGTCGGCTCATCACATCCTGGGGCTGAAGTCGGTCCCAAGGGTATGGCTGTTCGCCATTTAAAGTGGTACGCGAGCTGGGTTTAGAACGTCGTGAGACAGTTCGGTCCCTATCTGCCGTGGGCGTTGGAAAATTGAAAGGGGCTGCTCCTAGTACGAGAGGACCGGAGTGGACGAACCTCTGGTGTTCGGGTTGTCATGCCAATGGCATTGCCCGGTAGCTAAGTTCGGAATCGATAACCGCTGAAAGCATCTAAGCGGGAAGCGAGCCTTGAGATGAGTTTTCCCTGGCACTATAAGTGTCCTAAAGGGTTGTCGTAGACTACGACGTTGATAGGCAGGGTGTGTAAGTGCTGCGAGGCATTGAGCTAACCTGTACTAATTGCCCGTGAGGCTTAACCATACAACACCCAAGGGGTTTTGTGGACTCAAAGACAGACCTTGAATGCGTTTGAAGAGAAATAACTTTTAGATAAGCTTTCCGAATTTTAAAATTTGCTTGGCGACCATAGCATTGTGGACCCACCTGATTCCATGCCGAACTCAGAAGTGAAACACAATAGCGCCGATGGTAGTGTGGGGCTTCCCCATGTGAGAGTAGGACATCGCCAGGCTTTAATTTCGACTTTGTCTATTTAATAGACAAGTCACCATAGAGTTCTAAGTTTTCTTAGAGTTTTATGTTGACTTTCAAAGTGGAAAGCGTATTATACGCGTCCTGCTTACGTGCTAAGGCACTGAAAGCAAAGCTCTTTAACAATTTAAACCTATCAATCTGTGTGGGCACTCGTTGATGAATATCAAAACGTTTTATCCTTTGGATAAAACAGTTACTTCGGTAACAAACTTGATTTCAATGAACTGAGTGACCAATACAAAGTTAAGTTTACTTAATTTTGGCACAGTCAATTCATTACCATTCTGTTGGAATGGTAATAGCTTTAGAATTACATGTTCATGTTTACATGAATATTAGTTTTGAAGTCAGTATTCGTTGAGTCACAAAATCTTAAATTGAAGAGTTTGATCATGGCTCAGATTGAACGCTGGCGGCAGGCCTAACACATGCAAGTCGAGCGGAAACGACACTAACAATCCTTCGGGTGCGTTAATGGGCGTCGAGCGGCGGACGGGTGAGTAATGCCTAGGAAATTGCCTTGATGTGGGGGATAACCATTGGAAACGATGGCTAATACCGCATAATGCCTACGGGCCAAAGAGGGGGACCTTCGGGCCTCTCGCGTCAAGATATGCCTAGGTGGGATTAGCTAGTTGGTGAGGTAATGGCTCACCAAGGCGACGATCCCTAGCTGGTCTGAGAGGATGATCAGCCACACTGGAACTGAGACACGGTCCAGACTCCTACGGGAGGCAGCAGTGGGGAATATTGCACAATGGGCGAAAGCCTGATGCAGCCATGCCGCGTGTATGAAGAAGGCCTTCGGGTTGTAAAGTACTTTCAGTTGTGAGGAAGGGTGTGTAGTTAATAGCTGCATATCTTGACGTTAGCAACAGAAGAAGCACCGGCTAACTCCGTGCCAGCAGCCGCGGTAATACGGAGGGTGCGAGCGTTAATCGGAATTACTGGGCGTAAAGCGCATGCAGGTGGTTCATTAAGTCAGATGTGAAAGCCCGGGGCTCAACCTCGGAACTGCATTTGAAACTGGTGAACTAGAGTGCTGTAGAGGGGGGTAGAATTTCAGGTGTAGCGGTGAAATGCGTAGAGATCTGAAGGAATACCAGTGGCGAAGGCGGCCCCCTGGACAGACACTGACACTCAGATGCGAAAGCGTGGGGAGCAAACAGGATTAGATACCCTGGTAGTCCACGCCGTAAACGATGTCTACTTGGAGGTTGTGGCCTTGAGCCGTGGCTTTCGGAGCTAACGCGTTAAGTAGACCGCCTGGGGAGTACGGTCGCAAGATTAAAACTCAAATGAATTGACGGGGGCCCGCACAAGCGGTGGAGCATGTGGTTTAATTCGATGCAACGCGAAGAACCTTACCTACTCTTGACATCCAGAGAAGCCAGCGGAGACGCAGGTGTGCCTTCGGGAGCTCTGAGACAGGTGCTGCATGGCTGTCGTCAGCTCGTGTTGTGAAATGTTGGGTTAAGTCCCGCAACGAGCGCAACCCTTATCCTTGTTTGCCAGCGAGTAATGTCGGGAACTCCAGGGAGACTGCCGGTGATAAACCGGAGGAAGGTGGGGACGACGTCAAGTCATCATGGCCCTTACGAGTAGGGCTACACACGTGCTACAATGGCGCATACAGAGGGCAGCAAGCTAGCGATAGTGAGCGAATCCCAAAAAGTGCGTCGTAGTCCGGATTGGAGTCTGCAACTCGACTCCATGAAGTCGGAATCGCTAGTAATCGTGAATCAGAATGTCACGGTGAATACGTTCCCGGGCCTTGTACACACCGCCCGTCACACCATGGGAGTGGGCTGCAAAAGAAGTGGGTAGTTTAACCTTTCGGGGAGGACGCTCACCACTTTGTGGTTCATGACTGGGGTGAAGTCGTAACAAGGTAGCCCTAGGGGAACCTGGGGCTGGATCACCTCCTTATACGAAGATACTTACGATGAGTGTCCACACAGATTGATGGTTTAGATTTAGTTAAAGCCAGAGCTTTAATTAATAACGTAAGTTATTGATTAAAGCTTTTTGCTTTATGCTCTTTAACAATTTGGAAAGCTGACTGATTGATTACTTACGAGTAATTCAATCAAATTTAAAAGTTCTCAATGTTTATCTTTCATTAGATAAACACAACAAACACATTCAAGTGTCTTGTATTCGAATCAAACTAAAGTTTGATTCACAATTGAGTCCGGCAAACAGTTATCAAGAATTAACCCTTCTTGATGACAACCAAAAACCTTGGTTAGTTGCCATACGCTAAGACCCTTTCGGGTTGTATGGTTAAGTGACTAAGCGTACACGGTGGATGCCTTGGCAGTCAGAGGCGATGAAAGGCGTAATAACTTGCGATAAGCCCAGATTAGGTAGTAATAACCTTTTGAGTCTGGGATTCCTGAATGGGGAAACCCACTTGCATAAGCAAGTATCCTGTTGTGAATACATAGCAACAGGAGGCAAACCGGGGGAACTGAAACATCTAAGTACCCCGAGGAAGAGAAATCAACCGAGATTCCGAAAGTAGCGGCGAGCGAAATTGGATTAGCCCTTAAGCTTTTAATGAGACAGACGAAGGCTCTGGAAAGTGCCGCAGTAAAGGGTGATAGCCCCGTAGTCGACATCTCATAATCAGTGAAAACGAGTAGGGCGGGACACGTGATATCCTGTCTGAATATGGGGGGACCATCCTCCAAGGCTAAATACTACTGACTGACCGATAGTGAACCAGTACCGTGAGGGAAAGGCGAAAAGAACCCCTGTGAGGGGAGTGAAATAGAACCTGAAACCGTGTACGTACAAGCAGTAGGAGCACCTTCGTGGTGTGACTGCGTACCTTTTGTATAATGGGTCAGCGACTTAATTTTAGTAGCAAGGTTAACCGTTTAGGGGAGCCGTAGGGAAACCGAGTCTTAACTGGGCGTACAGTTGCTAGGATTAGACCCGAAACCAGGTGATCTAGCCATGGGCAGGTTGAAGGTTGAGTAACATCAACTGGAGGACCGAACCGACTAATGTTGAAAAATTAGCGGATGACTTGTGGCTAGGGGTGAAAGGCCAATCAAACCTGGAGATAGCTGGTTCTCCCCGAAAGCTATTTAGGTAGCGCCTCGGACGAATACTACTGGGGGTAGAGCACTGTTAAGGCTAGGGGGTCATCCCGACTTACCAACCCTTTGCAAACTCCGAATACCAGTAAGTACTATCCGGGAGACACACGGCGGGTGCTAACGTCCGTCGTGGAGAGGGAAACAACCCAGACCGCCAGCTAAGGTCCCAAAGTATAGCTAAGTGGGAAACGATGTGGGAAGGCTCAGACAGCCAGGATGTTGGCTTAGAAGCAGCCATCATTTAAAGAAAGCGTAATAGCTCACTGGTCGAGTCGGCCTGCGCGGAAGATGTAACGGGGCTAAGCTATACACCGAAGCTGCGGCTACGTACCTTAGGGTATGTGGGGTAGGGGAGCGTTCTGTAAGCCGTTGAAGGTGGTCTGTAAGGGCTGCTGGAGGTATCAGAAGTGCGAATGCTGACATGAGTAACGATAAAGGGAGTGAAAAACTCCCTCGCCGGAAGACCAAGGGTTCCTGTCCAACGTTAATCGGGGCAGGGTAAGTCGACTCCTAAGGCAAGGCCGAAAGGCGTAGTCGATGGGAAACGGGTTAATATTCCCGTACTTCTTACAATTGCGATGGGGGGACGGAGAAGGCTAGGTGGGCCTGGCGACGGTTGTCCAGGTTCAAGTATGTAGGCGGAAAGTTTAGGTAAATCCGGACTTTCTTAACGCTGAGATACGATGTCGAGCTACTACGGTAGTGAAGTCATTGATGCCATGCTTCCAGGAAAAGCCTCTAAGCTTCAGATTGTAAGGAATCGTACCCCAAACCGACACAGGTGGTCGGGTAGAGAATACCAAGGCGCTTGAGAGAACTCGGGTGAAGGAACTAGGCAAAATGGTACCGTAACTTCGGGAGAAGGTACGCTCTTATCAGTGAAGTCCCTTGCGGATGGAGCAGACGAGAGTCGCAGATACCAGGTGGCTGCAACTGTTTATTAAAAACACAGCACTGTGCAAAATCGTAAGATGACGTATACGGTGTGACGCCTGCCCGGTGCCGGAAGGTTAATTGATGGGGTTAGACTTCGGTCGAAGCTCTTGATCGAAGCCCCGGTAAACGGCGGCCGTAACTATAACGGTCCTAAGGTAGCGAAATTCCTTGTCGGGTAAGTTCCGACCTGCACGAATGGCGTAATGATGGCCACGCTGTCTCCACCCGAGACTCAGTGAAATTGAAATCGCTGTGAAGATGCAGTGTACCCGCGGCTAGACGGAAAGACCCCGTGAACCTTTACTACAGCTTGGCACTGAACATTGAACCTACATGTGTAGGATAGGTGGGAGACTATGAAATTGCGTCGCTAGATGTGATGGAGTCGTCCTTGAAATACCACCCTTGTAGTTTTGATGTTCTAACGTTGGTCCCTGAATCGGGATTACGGACAGTGCCTGGTGGGTAGTTTGACTGGGGCGGTCTCCTCCCAAAGAGTAACGGAGGAGCACGAAGGTGGGCTAAACACGGTTGGACATCGTGTGGTTAGTGCAATGGCATAAGCCCGCTTGACTGCGAGAATGACAATTCGAGCAGGTGCGAAAGCAGGTCATAGTGATCCGGTGGTTCTGAATGGAAGGGCCATCGCTCAACGGATAAAAGGTACTCCGGGGATAACAGGCTGATACCGCCCAAGAGTTCATATCGACGGCGGTGTTTGGCACCTCGATGTCGGCTCATCACATCCTGGGGCTGAAGTCGGTCCCAAGGGTATGGCTGTTCGCCATTTAAAGTGGTACGCGAGCTGGGTTTAGAACGTCGTGAGACAGTTCGGTCCCTATCTGCCGTGGGCGTTGGAAAATTGAAAGGGGCTGCTCCTAGTACGAGAGGACCGGAGTGGACGAACCTCTGGTGTTCGGGTTGTCATGCCAATGGCATTGCCCGGTAGCTAAGTTCGGAATCGATAACCGCTGAAAGCATCTAAGCGGGAAGCGAGCCTTGAGATGAGTTTTCCCTGGCACTATAAGTGTCCTAAAGGGTTGTCGTAGACTACGACGTTGATAGGCAGGGTGTGTAAGTGCTGCGAGGCATTGAGCTAACCTGTACTAATTGCCCGTGAGGCTTAACCATACAACACCCAAGGGGTTTTGTGGACTCAGAAGTACCAGACCTTGAATGCGTTTGAAGAGAAATAACTTTTAAATAAGCTTTCCGAATTTTAAAATTTGCTTGGCGACCATAGCATTGTGGACCCACCTGATTCCATGCCGAACTCAGAAGTGAAACACAATAGCGCCGATGGTAGTGTGGGGTTTCCCCATGTGAGAGTAGGACATCGCCAGGCTTTAATTTCGACTTTGTCTATTTAATAGACAAGTCACCATAGAGTTCTAAGTTTCTTAGAGTTTTATGTTGACTTTCAAAGTGGAAAGCGTATTATACGCGTCCTGCTTACGTGCTAAGGCACTGAAAGCGTTCTCTTTTTAGAGAACACGCTCTTTAACAATTTAAACCTATCAATCTGTGTGGGCACTCGTTGATGAATATCAAAACGTTTTATCCTTTGGATAAAACAGTTACTTCGGTAACAAACTTGATTTCAATGAACTGAGTGACCAATACAAAGTTAAGTTTACTTAATTTTGGCACAGTCAATTCATTACCATTCTGTTGGAATGGTAATAGCTTTAGAATTACATGTTCATGTTTACATGAATATTAGTTTTGAAGTCAGTATTCGTTGAGTCACAAAATCTTAAATTGAAGAGTTTGATCATGGCTCAGATTGAACGCTGGCGGCAGGCCTAACACATGCAAGTCGAGCGGAAACGACACTAACAATCCTTCGGGTGCGTTAATGGGCGTCGAGCGGCGGACGGGTGAGTAATGCCTAGGAAATTGCCTTGATGTGGGGGATAACCATTGGAAACGATGGCTAATACCGCATAATGCCTACGGGCCAAAGAGGGGGACCTTCGGGCCTCTCGCGTCAAGATATGCCTAGGTGGGATTAGCTAGTTGGTGAGGTAATGGCTCACCAAGGCGACGATCCCTAGCTGGTCTGAGAGGATGATCAGCCACACTGGAACTGAGACACGGTCCAGACTCCTACGGGAGGCAGCAGTGGGGAATATTGCACAATGGGCGAAAGCCTGATGCAGCCATGCCGCGTGTATGAAGAAGGCCTTCGGGTTGTAAAGTACTTTCAGTTGTGAGGAAGGGTGTGTAGTTAATAGCTGCATATCTTGACGTTAGCAACAGAAGAAGCACCGGCTAACTCCGTGCCAGCAGCCGCGGTAATACGGAGGGTGCGAGCGTTAATCGGAATTACTGGGCGTAAAGCGCATGCAGGTGGTTCATTAAGTCAGATGTGAAAGCCCGGGGCTCAACCTCGGAACTGCATTTGAAACTGGTGAACTAGAGTGCTGTAGAGGGGGGTAGAATTTCAGGTGTAGCGGTGAAATGCGTAGAGATCTGAAGGAATACCAGTGGCGAAGGCGGCCCCCTGGACAGACACTGACACTCAGATGCGAAAGCGTGGGGAGCAAACAGGATTAGATACCCTGGTAGTCCACGCCGTAAACGATGTCTACTTGGAGGTTGTGGCCTTGAGCCGTGGCTTTCGGAGCTAACGCGTTAAGTAGACCGCCTGGGGAGTACGGTCGCAAGATTAAAACTCAAATGAATTGACGGGGGCCCGCACAAGCGGTGGAGCATGTGGTTTAATTCGATGCAACGCGAAGAACCTTACCTACTCTTGACATCCAGAGAAGCCAGCGGAGACGCAGGTGTGCCTTCGGGAGCTCTGAGACAGGTGCTGCATGGCTGTCGTCAGCTCGTGTTGTGAAATGTTGGGTTAAGTCCCGCAACGAGCGCAACCCTTATCCTTGTTTGCCAGCGAGTAATGTCGGGAACTCCAGGGAGACTGCCGGTGATAAACCGGAGGAAGGTGGGGACGACGTCAAGTCATCATGGCCCTTACGAGTAGGGCTACACACGTGCTACAATGGCGCATACAGAGGGCAGCAAGCTAGCGATAGTGAGCGAATCCCAAAAAGTGCGTCGTAGTCCGGATTGGAGTCTGCAACTCGACTCCATGAAGTCGGAATCGCTAGTAATCGTGAATCAGAATGTCACGGTGAATACGTTCCCGGGCCTTGTACACACCGCCCGTCACACCATGGGAGTGGGCTGCAAAAGAAGTGGGTAGTTTAACCTTTCGGGGAGGACGCTCACCACTTTGTGGTTCATGACTGGGGTGAAGTCGTAACAAGGTAGCCCTAGGGGAACCTGGGGCTGGATCACCTCCTTATACGAAGATAGTCACGATGAGTGTCCACACAGATTGATTAGGTTTAGAAAGTAAAAGAGACGATATTGGGTCTGTAGCTCAGCTGGTTAGAGCGCTCGCCTGATAAGCGGGAGGTCGGTGGTTCGAGTCCACTCAGACCCACCAATATCGACTAGATACAAAGATGGGGCTATAGCTCAGCTGGGAGAGCGCCTGCCTTGCACGCAGGAGGTCTGCGGTTCGATCCCGCATAGCTCCACCATCTTTAAGTGTTTTTATCTGAAAATATTTAAAAATGGTTTCGAAAGAAATCTAGCTCTTTAACAATTTGGAAAGCTGACTGATTGATTACTTACGAGTAATTCAATCAAATTTAAAAGTTCTCAATGTTTATCTTTCATTAGATAAACACAACAAACACATTCAAGTGTCTTGTATTCGAATCAAACTAAAGTTTGATTCACAATTGAGTCCGGCAAACAGTTATCAAGAATTAACCCTTCTTGATGACAACCAAAAACCTTGGTTAGTTGCCATACGCTAAGACCCTTTCGGGTTGTATGGTTAAGTGACTAAGCGTACACGGTGGATGCCTTGGCAGTCAGAGGCGATGAAAGGCGTAATAACTTGCGATAAGCCCAGATTAGGTAGTAATAACCTTTTGAGTCTGGGATTCCTGAATGGGGAAACCCACTTGCATAAGCAAGTATCCTGTTGTGAATACATAGCAACAGGAGGCAAACCGGGGGAACTGAAACATCTAAGTACCCCGAGGAAGAGAAATCAACCGAGATTCCGAAAGTAGCGGCGAGCGAAATTGGATTAGCCCTTAAGCTTTTAATGATGCAGGTGAAGAGTCTGGAAAGTCTCGCAATAAAGGGTGATAGCCCCGTAACCGACACATCATAATCAGTGAAAACGAGTAGGGCGGGACACGTGATATCCTGTCTGAATATGGGGGGACCATCCTCCAAGGCTAAATACTACTGACTGACCGATAGTGAACCAGTACCGTGAGGGAAAGGCGAAAAGAACCCCTGTGAGGGGAGTGAAATAGAACCTGAAACCGTGTACGTACAAGCAGTAGGAGCACCTTCGTGGTGTGACTGCGTACCTTTTGTATAATGGGTCAGCGACTTAATTTTAGTAGCAAGGTTAACCGTTTAGGGGAGCCGTAGGGAAACCGAGTCTTAACTGGGCGTACAGTTGCTAGGATTAGACCCGAAACCAGGTGATCTAGCCATGGGCAGGTTGAAGGTTGAGTAACATCAACTGGAGGACCGAACCGACTAATGTTGAAAAATTAGCGGATGACTTGTGGCTAGGGGTGAAAGGCCAATCAAACCTGGAGATAGCTGGTTCTCCCCGAAAGCTATTTAGGTAGCGCCTCGGACGAATACTACTGGGGGTAGAGCACTGTTAAGGCTAGGGGGTCATCCCGACTTACCAACCCTTTGCAAACTCCGAATACCAGTAAGTACTATCCGGGAGACACACGGCGGGTGCTAACGTCCGTCGTGGAGAGGGAAACAACCCAGACCGCCAGCTAAGGTCCCAAAGTATAGCTAAGTGGGAAACGATGTGGGAAGGCTCAGACAGCCAGGATGTTGGCTTAGAAGCAGCCATCATTTAAAGAAAGCGTAATAGCTCACTGGTCGAGTCGGCCTGCGCGGAAGATGTAACGGGGCTAAGCTATACACCGAAGCTGCGGCTACGTACCTTAGGGTATGTGGGGTAGGGGAGCGTTCTGTAAGCCGTTGAAGGTGTGCTGTAAGGCATGCTGGAGGTATCAGAAGTGCGAATGCTGACATGAGTAACGATAAAGGGAGTGAAAAACTCCCTCGCCGGAAGACCAAGGGTTCCTGTCCAACGTTAATCGGGGCAGGGTAAGTCGACTCCTAAGGCGAGGCCGAAAGGCGTAGTCGATGGGAAACGGGTTAATATTCCCGTACTTCTTACAATTGCGATGGGGGGACGGAGAAGGCTAGGTGGGCCTGGCGACGGTTGTCCAGGTTCAAGTATGTAGGCGGAAAGTTTAGGTAAATCCGGACTTTCATTAACGCTGAGATACGATGTCGAGCTACTACGGTAGTGAAGTCATTGATGCCATGCTTCCAGGAAAAGCCTCTAAGCTTCAGATTGTAAGGAATCGTACCCCAAACCGACACAGGTGGTCGGGTAGAGAATACCAAGGCGCTTGAGAGAACTCGGGTGAAGGAACTAGGCAAAATGGTACCGTAACTTCGGGAGAAGGTACGCTCTTATCAGTGAAGTCCCTTGCGGATGGAGCAGACGAGAGTCGCAGATACCAGGTGGCTGCAACTGTTTATTAAAAACACAGCACTGTGCAAAATCGTAAGATGACGTATACGGTGTGACGCCTGCCCGGTGCCGGAAGGTTAATTGATGGGGTTAGACTTCGGTCGAAGCTCTTGATCGAAGCCCCGGTAAACGGCGGCCGTAACTATAACGGTCCTAAGGTAGCGAAATTCCTTGTCGGGTAAGTTCCGACCTGCACGAATGGCGTAATGATGGCCACGCTGTCTCCACCCGAGACTCAGTGAAATTGAAATCGCTGTGAAGATGCAGTGTACCCGCGGCTAGACGGAAAGACCCCGTGAACCTTTACTACAGCTTGGCACTGAACATTGAACCTACATGTGTAGGATAGGTGGGAGACTATGAAACCGCGTCGCTAGATGTGGTGGAGTCGTCCTTGAAATACCACCCTTGTAGTTTTGATGTTCTAACGTTGGTCCCTGAATCGGGATTACGGACAGTGCCTGGTGGGTAGTTTGACTGGGGCGGTCTCCTCCCAAAGAGTAACGGAGGAGCACGAAGGTGGGCTAAACACGGTTGGACATCGTGTGGTTAGTGCAATGGCATAAGCCCGCTTGACTGCGAGAATGACAATTCGAGCAGGTGCGAAAGCAGGTCATAGTGATCCGGTGGTTCTGAATGGAAGGGCCATCGCTCAACGGATAAAAGGTACTCCGGGGATAACAGGCTGATACCGCCCAAGAGTTCATATCGACGGCGGTGTTTGGCACCTCGATGTCGGCTCATCACATCCTGGGGCTGAAGTCGGTCCCAAGGGTATGGCTGTTCGCCATTTAAAGTGGTACGCGAGCTGGGTTTAGAACGTCGTGAGACAGTTCGGTCCCTATCTGCCGTGGGCGTTGGAAAATTGAAAGGGGCTGCTCCTAGTACGAGAGGACCGGAGTGGACGAACCTCTGGTGTTCGGGTTGTCATGCCAATGGCATTGCCCGGTAGCTAAGTTCGGAATCGATAACCGCTGAAAGCATCTAAGCGGGAAGCGAGCCTTGAGATGAGTTTTCCCTGGCACTATAAGTGTCCTAAAGGGTTGTCGTAGACTACGACGTTGATAGGCAGGGTGTGTAAGTGCTGCGAGGCATTGAGCTAACCTGTACTAATTGCCCGTGAGGCTTAACCATACAACACCCAAGGGGTTTTGTGGACTCAAAGACAGACCTTGAATGCGTTTGAAGAGAAATAACTTTTAGATAAGCTTTCCGAATTTTAAAATTTGCTTGGCGACCATAGCATTGTGGACCCACCTGATTCCATGCCGAACTCAGAAGTGAAACACAATAGCGCCGATGGTAGTGTGGGGTTTCCCCATGTGAGAGTAGGACATCGCCAGGCTTTAATTTCGACTTTGTCTATTTAATAGACAAGTCACCATAGAGTTCTAAGTTTTCTTAGAGTTTTATGTTGACTTTCAAAGTGGAAAGCGTATTATACGCGTCCTGCTTACGTGCTAAGGCACTGAAAGCAAAGCTCTTTAACAATTTAAACCTATCAATCTGTGTGGGCACTCGTTGATGAATATCAAAACGTTTTATCCTTTGGATAAAACAGTTACTTCGGTAACAAACTTGATTTCAATGAACTGAGTGACCAATACAAAGTTAAGTTTACTTAATTTTGGCACAGTCAATTCATTACCATTCTGTTGGAATGGTAATAGCTTTAGAATTACATGTTCATGTTTACATGAATATTAGTTTTGAAGTCAGTATTCGTTGAGTCACAAAATCTTAAATTGAAGAGTTTGATCATGGCTCAGATTGAACGCTGGCGGCAGGCCTAACACATGCAAGTCGAGCGGAAACGACACTAACAATCCTTCGGGTGCGTTAATGGGCGTCGAGCGGCGGACGGGTGAGTAATGCCTAGGAAATTGCCTTGATGTGGGGGATAACCATTGGAAACGATGGCTAATACCGCATAATGCCTACGGGCCAAAGAGGGGGACCTTCGGGCCTCTCGCGTCAAGATATGCCTAGGTGGGATTAGCTAGTTGGTGAGGTAATGGCTCACCAAGGCGACGATCCCTAGCTGGTCTGAGAGGATGATCAGCCACACTGGAACTGAGACACGGTCCAGACTCCTACGGGAGGCAGCAGTGGGGAATATTGCACAATGGGCGAAAGCCTGATGCAGCCATGCCGCGTGTATGAAGAAGGCCTTCGGGTTGTAAAGTACTTTCAGTTGTGAGGAAGGGTGTGTAGTTAATAGCTGCATATCTTGACGTTAGCAACAGAAGAAGCACCGGCTAACTCCGTGCCAGCAGCCGCGGTAATACGGAGGGTGCGAGCGTTAATCGGAATTACTGGGCGTAAAGCGCATGCAGGTGGTTCATTAAGTCAGATGTGAAAGCCCGGGGCTCAACCTCGGAACTGCATTTGAAACTGGTGAACTAGAGTGCTGTAGAGGGGGGTAGAATTTCAGGTGTAGCGGTGAAATGCGTAGAGATCTGAAGGAATACCAGTGGCGAAGGCGGCCCCCTGGACAGACACTGACACTCAGATGCGAAAGCGTGGGGAGCAAACAGGATTAGATACCCTGGTAGTCCACGCCGTAAACGATGTCTACTTGGAGGTTGTGGCCTTGAGCCGTGGCTTTCGGAGCTAACGCGTTAAGTAGACCGCCTGGGGAGTACGGTCGCAAGATTAAAACTCAAATGAATTGACGGGGGCCCGCACAAGCGGTGGAGCATGTGGTTTAATTCGATGCAACGCGAAGAACCTTACCTACTCTTGACATCCAGAGAAGCCAGCGGAGACGCAGGTGTGCCTTCGGGAGCTCTGAGACAGGTGCTGCATGGCTGTCGTCAGCTCGTGTTGTGAAATGTTGGGTTAAGTCCCGCAACGAGCGCAACCCTTATCCTTGTTTGCCAGCGAGTAATGTCGGGAACTCCAGGGAGACTGCCGGTGATAAACCGGAGGAAGGTGGGGACGACGTCAAGTCATCATGGCCCTTACGAGTAGGGCTACACACGTGCTACAATGGCGCATACAGAGGGCAGCAAGCTAGCGATAGTGAGCGAATCCCAAAAAGTGCGTCGTAGTCCGGATTGGAGTCTGCAACTCGACTCCATGAAGTCGGAATCGCTAGTAATCGTGAATCAGAATGTCACGGTGAATACGTTCCCGGGCCTTGTACACACCGCCCGTCACACCATGGGAGTGGGCTGCAAAAGAAGTGGGTAGTTTAACCTTTCGGGGAGGACGCTCACCACTTTGTGGTTCATGACTGGGGTGAAGTCGTAACAAGGTAGCCCTAGGGGAACCTGGGGCTGGATCACCTCCTTATACGAAGATACCACGATGAGTGTCCACACAGATTGATTAGGTTTAGAAAAGTAAAGAGACGAAGAACTCCCAAGTTCTTCAATATCCAGTGTCCCGTTCGTCTAGAGGCCTAGGACACCGCCCTTTCACGGCGGTAACAGGGGTTCGACTCCCCTACGGGATACCATTGGGTCGTTAGCTCAGTTGGTAGAGCAGTTGACTTTTAATCAATTGGTCGCAGGTTCGAATCCTGCACGACCCACCATTCTTTCTCCGCGAAGGAATTAAAACTATCGTGGGCGATTAGCTCAGTTGGGAGAGCACCTGCCTTACAAGCAGGGGGTCACTGGTTCGAGCCCGGTATCGCCCACCATTCTCTAAATATTCTTGGTTATTAAAATGTCCAAACCACTTCTTTTGTCGCTGGTTGGTATGTTTGACCCTGAGAGTCTTTAGAAAATGTGAATTTTAGAACACTGGTTCTTAAAGTCTCATGCTCTTTAACAATTTGGAAAGCTGACTGATTTGATTACTTACGAGTAATTCAATCAAATTTAAAAGTTCTCAATGTTTATCTTTCATTAGATAAACACAACAAACACATTCAAGTGTCTTGTATTCGAATCAATGTTTACATTGATTCACAATTGAGTCCGGCAAACAGTCATTGAGAATTAACCCTTCTTGATGACAACCAAAAACCTTGGTTAGTTGCCATACACTAAGACCCTTTCGGGTTGTATGGTTAAGTGACTAAGCGTACACGGTGGATGCCTTGGCAGTCAGAGGCGATGAAAGGCGTAATAACTTGCGATAAGCCCAGATTAGGTAGTAATAACCTTTTGAGTCTGGGATTCCTGAATGGGGAAACCCACTTGCATAAGCAAGTATCCTGTTGTGAATACATAGCAACAGGAGGCAAACCGGGGGAACTGAAACATCTAAGTACCCCGAGGAAGAGAAATCAACCGAGATTCCGAAAGTAGCGGCGAGCGAAATTGGATTAGCCCTTAAGCTTTTAATGAGACAGACGAAGGCTCTGGAAAGTGCCGCAGTAAAGGGTGATAGCCCCGTAGTCGACATCTCATAATCAGTGAAAACGAGTAGGGCGGGACACGTGATATCCTGTCTGAATATGGGGGGACCATCCTCCAAGGCTAAATACTACTGACTGACCGATAGTGAACCAGTACCGTGAGGGAAAGGCGAAAAGAACCCCTGTGAGGGGAGTGAAATAGAACCTGAAACCGTGTACGTACAAGCAGTAGGAGCACCTTCGTGGTGTGACTGCGTACCTTTTGTATAATGGGTCAGCGACTTAATTTTAGTAGCAAGGTTAACCGTTTAGGGGAGCCGTAGGGAAACCGAGTCTTAACTGGGCGTACAGTTGCTAGGATTAGACCCGAAACCAGGTGATCTAGCCATGGGCAGGTTGAAGGTTGAGTAACATCAACTGGAGGACCGAACCGACTAATGTTGAAAAATTAGCGGATGACTTGTGGCTAGGGGTGAAAGGCCAATCAAACCTGGAGATAGCTGGTTCTCCCCGAAAGCTATTTAGGTAGCGCCTCGGACGAATACTACTGGGGGTAGAGCACTGTTAAGGCTAGGGGGTCATCCCGACTTACCAACCCTTTGCAAACTCCGAATACCAGTAAGTACTATCCGGGAGACACACGGCGGGTGCTAACGTCCGTCGTGGAGAGGGAAACAACCCAGACCGCCAGCTAAGGTCCCAAAGTATAGCTAAGTGGGAAACGATGTGGGAAGGCTCAGACAGCCAGGATGTTGGCTTAGAAGCAGCCATCATTTAAAGAAAGCGTAATAGCTCACTGGTCGAGTCGGCCTGCGCGGAAGATGTAACGGGGCTAAGCTATACACCGAAGCTGCGGCTACGTACCTTAGGGTATGTGGGGTAGGGGAGCGTTCTGTAAGCCGTTGAAGGTGGTCTGTAAGGGCTGCTGGAGGTATCAGAAGTGCGAATGCTGACATGAGTAACGATAAAGGGAGTGAAAAACTCCCTCGCCGGAAGACCAAGGGTTCCTGTCCAACGTTAATCGGGGCAGGGTAAGTCGACTCCTAAGGCGAGGCCGAAAGGCGTAGTCGATGGGAAACGGGTTAATATTCCCGTACTTCTTACAATTGCGATGGGGGGACGGAGAAGGCTAGGTGGGCCTGGCGACGGTTGTCCAGGTTCAAGTATGTAGGCGGAAAGTTTAGGTAAATCCGGACTTTCTTAACGCTGAGATACGATGTCGAGCTACTACGGTAGTGAAGTCATTGATGCCATGCTTCCAGGAAAAGCCTCTAAGCTTCAGATTGTAAGGAATCGTACCCCAAACCGACACAGGTGGTCGGGTAGAGAATACCAAGGCGCTTGAGAGAACTCGGGTGAAGGAACTAGGCAAAATGGTACCGTAACTTCGGGAGAAGGTACGCTCTTATCAGTGAAGTCCCTTGCGGATGGAGCAGACGAGAGTCGCAGATACCAGGTGGCTGCAACTGTTTATTAAAAACACAGCACTGTGCAAAATCGTAAGATGACGTATACGGTGTGACGCCTGCCCGGTGCCGGAAGGTTAATTGATGGGGTTAGACTTCGGTCGAAGCTCTTGATCGAAGCCCCGGTAAACGGCGGCCGTAACTATAACGGTCCTAAGGTAGCGAAATTCCTTGTCGGGTAAGTTCCGACCTGCACGAATGGCGTAATGATGGCCACGCTGTCTCCACCCGAGACTCAGTGAAATTGAAATCGCTGTGAAGATGCAGTGTACCCGCGGCTAGACGGAAAGACCCCGTGAACCTTTACTACAGCTTGGCACTGAACATTGAACCTACATGTGTAGGATAGGTGGGAGACTATGAAATTGCGTCGCTAGATGTGATGGAGTCGTCCTTGAAATACCACCCTTGTAGTTTTGATGTTCTAACGTTGGTCCCTGAATCGGGATTACGGACAGTGCCTGGTGGGTAGTTTGACTGGGGCGGTCTCCTCCCAAAGAGTAACGGAGGAGCACGAAGGTGGGCTAAACACGGTTGGACATCGTGTGGTTAGTGCAATGGCATAAGCCCGCTTGACTGCGAGAATGACAATTCGAGCAGGTGCGAAAGCAGGTCATAGTGATCCGGTGGTTCTGAATGGAAGGGCCATCGCTCAACGGATAAAAGGTACTCCGGGGATAACAGGCTGATACCGCCCAAGAGTTCATATCGACGGCGGTGTTTGGCACCTCGATGTCGGCTCATCACATCCTGGGGCTGAAGTCGGTCCCAAGGGTATGGCTGTTCGCCATTTAAAGTGGTACGCGAGCTGGGTTTAGAACGTCGTGAGACAGTTCGGTCCCTATCTGCCGTGGGCGTTGGAAAATTGAAAGGGGCTGCTCCTAGTACGAGAGGACCGGAGTGGACGAACCTCTGGTGTTCGGGTTGTCATGCCAATGGCATTGCCCGGTAGCTAAGTTCGGAATCGATAACCGCTGAAAGCATCTAAGCGGGAAGCGAGCCTTGAGATGAGTTTTCCCTGGCACTATAAGTGTCCTAAAGGGTTGTCGTAGACTACGACGTTGATAGGCAGGGTGTGTAAGTGCTGCGAGGCATTGAGCTAACCTGTACTAATTGCCCGTGAGGCTTAACCATACAACACCCAAGGGGTTTTGTGGACTCAAAGACAGACCTTGAATGCGTTTGAAGAGAAATAACTTTTAGATAAGCTTTCCGAATTTTAAAATTTGCTTGGCGACCATAGCATTGTGGACCCACCTGATTCCATGCCGAACTCAGAAGTGAAACACAATAGCGCCGATGGTAGTGTGGGGTTTCCCCATGTGAGAGTAGGACATCGCCAGGCTTTAAATTAAATCTTTAGGTTGACCGACCTGGAGATATGGACGCTCACTTAGTGAGTTGACCACTGCGGAGTGGTAGTTCAGTTGGTTAGAATACCGGCCTGTCACGCCGGGGGTCGCGGGTTCGAGTCCCGTCCACTCCGCCACTTATTAGAAAAGCCCTGCTAGAAATAGCAGGGCTTTTTTACATCTCAAGAAAAGTGTTTTGCCCTTCGTCCGAAGAGTCCCACAAAGGGTTTGCCTGAAGCCCACAATCCCGTCCATTCCGCTACTTATTAGAAAGCCTAGTCTGACGACTAGGCTTTCGTCGTTTCTGACGTATGTGTTTTGGAGTTTGGCCGCAGATCCTTATCACTACCTATGAGGTATCTCTCTAGATAGTGGGAGGCTCGTGCTGTTTTACATTTAAACCTGATGAATTGAGATGATTACTTCTAACTCTTTTTGCTACTGCCTTTAAAGAAAATTGAGCATCAAATTAGACTAATCTGAGTACAAGTGAGGACTATCATGCTAGTTCCTCGCTGTAAGGAGTGGCGATTAGGATACAGAAAGTAATTGTCGATTGAGTTGGTATCTTACTTGGTTGTTATTTGTATCTGATAGCCTTAATTATTAGGCTGATTAGAAAGGTAGATACTTTGAGATTTAGGCGTTGGCATTAGTCTTGAGTAAATAGCGAAATTACAACAAACAAACTTATCTCGCAGATACAAAAACGCCTAGCGTTTGCTAGGCGTTGATAAATAATGTTTCTAATACATCGACTACAATATTTGTTTAAGGACTCTATCGGCTTTGACACGAGTGATCTTACGAATCAACTTCTGAACCTCCATCGGATAGCTCTCAATCTTGTCCAATTGCTTATAAGTGCAGATTAGCTGTGTGTGTTGAACAATATTATCAACCTCAGCTTGGAATTTATCCGTTAGATGATGATAGTTATCTTGGATGAATATGCCATTTTCTAAGTCCAACTTCCATGCGCGTGGGTTTAGGTTATTACCTGTGAGTAGCATGTAGCGTTTATCAACCCAAATGCCCTTCAAATGGAAGCTGTTGGAATCGTGTTGCCAAAGTCGGATAGACAGGTTACGACTTGCTATATTCGCTTCATTTGCCTTCGCAAATCGACGCAGGTTCAATTCGTATAAGTAAGGCAAGCCACCAATCGTTTTAAACTCTTCCTCTGGTGAGATAAAGAAGTCATTGGCTGTCTTATCGCCGACAACAATCGTGACCTTTACGCCACGCTTAAGTGCTCTCTTCACTTCTTTCGCTAGGCTAGGCGGAAAATTGAAATATGGCGTACAAATGAAAATTTCATCTTTAGCTTGAGCAACCAGTTGGTTAATTCCCTGATTTAGGCGGTTACGTCTCTTACCTATACCAACTAAAGGAGTTACGGCCACTTGTTCTGCGGAGACATCTTGAGAGTCGAACTTGTATTGAGAGCGTGCTAACGATGCTCTGAATTGACGGATTGCTGGCTTTAACTCTTGAGTTAGCGGTTTGTTCTTATCAGCCAGATCATAAACAGCGATGTCTGAGATCATTTGTTCTTGGACATAGGAGAACATTGAGTCAGCAAGTGTTGTGTTGTTTAAAACATGGTAGCGATCGAAACGGTAACGATCATGATAACTTAAATAGATATTGTTAAGGCTTGCACCGCTGTATATCACGCTGTCATCGACGATAAAGCCTTTTAAGTGCAATACGCCAAAGACTTCTTTGCCGCGAACTGGAATGCCATAAACAGGTACAGAGTGCTGATATTTTTCCGCAAATTCTTTATACATGGCTGCATTGCCTTCAGAAGACTCCGCGCCAATCAATCCACGTTGAGCTCTGTGCCAATCGACACACACACTCACATCTAATTCTGGATTCTTTTGCTTTGCTTCATATAAGGCAGTTAGGATCTCACGGCCAGCCTCATCATCTTCAAGATACAAAGCGACTAAACTAATACGAGTTGTTGCGCGAGATATCTCATCAAGTAAGCGAGCTCTAAACTCTTGCGCTGATAGTAGTACTTCAAACTTGTCAGGATTCTGCGCTATGGTTGGCAACTGTATGAATGGATTCCTACTGGCAATCATATTGACTGTTTTACCTTAAAAATATGCAAAATTGCGAACCTTTAATTTTACCAAAGGGATAGCATCAAATACTAGATAATCGAGGCATTCTCTAACAATTTTGCTGATAATGCATAGGAATGAGATCTTTTCCGCTATTCGAATAGCGCTCGTACAAAACTCTTAGGCCATTAGGAAGATCTGTCGGGTCTACTTGCATGAACTTGTGTCGAGAGTAAAAGTTGGTGAGATGAGCATAAGCAAAGCAATAATCGCTTGCTGTTAGCGTATGTTTCACACAATAGTCCATAAGCAGAGAGCCTAATTGCTTACCACGATGTTGTTTTGATATCGCCATACCAGTAAGTAAGCGATTATCTTCAATGGTGCGAAAACGCACGACACCACAAAGCTCGTTATCTAGTAATAACGAATAGATCAGTTCACTCTTGTTCGCTTTTCCCGTTGGATAATGTTCCTTATAGAAACGTTTAACTAGGGGAACCTTTATTGGGTCTAATTGAGTAATGATGACATTGTTCATTCAGTCACTGCGCCATTGGTTTATCTGCTGTAGAATGATGGCAGTGTAAGTTAATTGAATATCGCCATGCAATTCCATCTCAATGCTAGTTTAAAAAATGTTCATACTTTTTCTATCGATCAGACCTGTGATGCGTTGGTTGAAGTAACTACGATCGACGAACTGATTTCGGTTTATAGGAATCCTAAATGGTCAACTTCACCTAAGTTAATTCTGGGTAAGGGCAGCAATATGCTTTTTACCAAGCATTTCGCTGGTTTGATCATTGTGAATAAATTAGCTGGGATTGAGCTGACCGAGACGGACCGTCATCACCTTCTGCATGTGAGTGGTGGTGAGGATTGGCCAAGCTTGGTTGAGTGGAGTGTTGATAAAGGTCTGGGTGGTCTAGAAAACCTCGCAATGATCCCTGGTTGTTCAGGTTCTGCTCCGATTCAGAATATTGGTGCGTATGGTGTTGAACTGCAAGACGTATGCGAATATGTTGATATTCTGTATCTGGATACTTATACAGTTAAGCGGTTAAGCAAAGAGGAATGTCTCTTTGGCTACCGAGATTCTATTTTTAAACACGCTCTCTATGGCAAAGCGATTGTTGTTGCGATTGGTTTGACCCTACCTAAAGAGTGGAATCCATGTAATCACTATGGTCCGTTAAAAAGCCTACCGGCTGAGGCTCTCTCTCCTCGTACTATATTTGATGAAGTATGCGCTATCCGTTCAAGTAAGTTGCCAGATCCTAGAGTCCAAGGCAATGCGGGTAGCTTCTTCAAAAATCCTGTGATCACCAAAGATCATTTTGATCGCTTGTTAGCTCTATATCCCAACATTGTCGGCTATGAGAGTAATAGCATGATCAAAGTAGCTGCAGGCTGGCTGATTGATCAATGCCAGTTCAAAGGCGTGACAGAAGGCGGTGCTCAAGTTCACCCAAATCAAGCATTAGTTATCATCAATTATGATGAAGCGTCTGCTACGGACATCCTCAGACTTGCGGCACGAGTACGTCAAGCTGTCCTAGACAAGTTCGACATATCATTGGAACACGAAGTTCGCTTCATGGGTCAAGACAGTGAGACAAACTTAGACAAGGCCTTGGAGGCGATGGTATGAGAGAACACAGCACCAAGCTTACATTGCTAAAATGTCTTGCTGATGGTGAGTTTCATTCTGGTGAAGACTTAGGTGAAATGATCGGTGTATCACGAGCGGCTATCAGTAAGCACATTAAAGGTATCCAAGAGTGGGGGTTAGATATCTATCGAGTACAAGGCAAAGGTTATAAGCTAGCCAGTCGTTTAGATATGCTTGACCAAGAAAAATTGTCTGCTGTGAGTCGTGATGCTTCTCTTGAACTCATTCCAATCATAGGTTCAACAAACCAACACCTGTTAGAGCGTACTAATACCCTCGAATCGGGGTCGGTCTGTATTGCTGAATATCAAGCTGCAGGTCGTGGACGTCGTGGAAGAGAGTGGGTATCGCCATTTGGTGCAAATCTTTACCTTTCAATGTATTGGAGGCTTGATGCAGGCATGGCTGCCGCTATGGGGTTAAGCCTTGTCGTTGGCGTTGCTGTTGTTGAAGCCTTGGAAGAGATGGGTGTTGAAGGTGTTAAACTGAAATGGCCGAATGATCTTTACCATAATGACAAGAAACTCGCGGGTATTTTAGTCGAGTTGTCAGGACAGTCTGGTGGCGCTGCTCATATTGTTATTGGTTTGGGACTAAACCTGTCCATGGACCCGACAACATCAGGTATTGGTCAGCCGTGGACGTCTCTCAAAGAGGCCTGTGATGGAAAAGTGCCCGACCGTAACCAGTTAGCACAGGCTCTGATCAATGCTTGGGACAAGTCACTTACCGACTATGAGCTGAAAGGAATGTCTAATTTTGTCGAACGGTGGAACCGCTTAGATAATTTCTTAGGTCGCAACGTAAGGTTGATTATTGGACCTAGAGAAATTGAAGGTGTTGTACAGGGTATCGATGAACAAGGTGCCGTGCTGCTTAAAACTGAGAACGGTGTTGAGAGCTATATCGGTGGAGAGATATCCCTAAGAAAAGGGGACTAAGAGGTTATTATTTTCTTAGTAACACTTCCTCAACCATATGATCTGTGCCTTTGCGTAAAATCAGGTGAGCCCTTTCTCTGGTCGGAAGGATATTCTGCTCTAGGTTTAAACCATTGATTGATTGCCAAATACCTTCTGCTTTTTCCTTAGCGGCAAGATCTGATAATTTAGTGTAGTGCCCGAAATATGAACCAGGTTTAGCGAAGGCACCTTCACGAAACTTCATAAAACGATTTACATACCATTGTTGAATTTGAGCGCTTTCAGCATCGACATACAATGAGAAGTCGAGGAAGTCTGAAATGAAGACTCTATGAGGCTCATGTGGGTAATTCATACCGCTTTGTAAAACGTTGAGCCCTTCAATAATGAGCACATCGGGTAAGTCGACCTCTTTTACTTCCTTGGTAATGTTGTAGGTGAGATGAGAGTACACAGGTGCAGTCACATTACGCTTACATGCCTTTACGTCTGAAACAAAATTGACTAGCGCTTTGATATCATAGGACTCAGGGAACCCTTTCTTACTCATTAATCCTTTTTCTTCCAATATTTCATTTGGATATAAGAAGCCATCTGTCGTAACCAGTTCAACTTTAGGGTGGTTTTCCCAACGAGATAGCAAAGCTTTCAATAGACGAGCTGTTGTACTTTTCCCTACTGCTACACTGCCAGCAATACCAATGATGAATGGTGGCGCAGTTTCTTTCTTATCCAGAAATTGATGGAGCACTGAGTTTCTATTTTGTCGAGCGGCCACATAGAGGTTCAATAGGCGCGATAGCGGTAGATAAATCTCTACTGCTTCTTCCATTGTCAGCTTTTCATTGATGCCTTGAAGCTCTTTCAAATCGCTCTCAGAAAGTGTCATTGGAACTAAATTCCTTAGTTCAGACCACTGCGCGCGGTCAAATGACATAAATGGGCTCATACAAAACTCTATAGTGGATAACAAAACAAGTGCATGGAAAATACATCAAGAGATAGATAAATTAAATATCTTCCTTTACTAGATGCGGATTAAAGGCAGAAACCTTGAGCTAAATAACCGTATATATGAATTTGATAAGAGAATTTTTCACTTTTTTGCAATTTACTATTGCAAGGTGGAAAATCATTCAATAAAATGCGCCCCACTTGTGCCGACTTAGCTCAGTAGGTAGAGCAACTGACTTGTAATCAGTAGGTCACCAGTTCGACTCCGGTAGTCGGCACCACTTTCTCCCCTCTATTTATAGAGAGCGAGAGAAAGATCAAAATTTGGAGGGGTTCCCGAGTGGCCAAAGGGAGCAGACTGTAAATCTGCCGGCACTGCCTTCGATGGTTCGAATCCGTCTCCCTCCACCATATTCTAAAGGTTAAATAGCTCAAAAGAGTTACGTGTTGCGTGCATCGTATAATGGCTATTACCTCAGCCTTCCAAGCTGATGATGCGGGTTCGATTCCCGCTGCACGCTCCAACTCATTTTTGTGTGCTGATATAGCTCAGTCGGTAGAGCGCACCCTTGGTAAGGGTGAGGTCCCCAGTTCGACTCTGGGTATTAGCACCAGTCTAAAGCTTCTTCTCCTTTTAATAAAAAAACCATTTTTTTTGGTTGCGTGGTCTTATTTTAAGCCACCTAATCCGTACCTAGAGGGACACCCCATGTCTAAAGAAAAATTTGAACGTACGAAACCGCACGTAAACGTTGGTACTATCGGCCACGTTGACCACGGTAAAACAACTCTAACTGCTGCTATCTGTACTACACTTGCAAAAGTGTACGGCGGTGTTGCTAAAGATTTCGCATCTATCGATAACGCTCCAGAAGAGCGCGAGCGCGGTATCACAATCGCAACTTCTCACGTTGAGTACGATACTCCTGAACGTCACTACGCACACGTAGACTGTCCTGGACACGCCGATTATGTTAAAAACATGATCACTGGTGCTGCTCAAATGGACGGCGGTATCCTAGTTGTTGCTGCTACAGATGGCCCTATGCCACAAACACGTGAGCACATCCTACTTGGTCGTCAAGTTGGTATCCCTTACATCATCGTATTCATGAACAAATGTGACATGGTTGATGACGAAGAGCTACTTGAGCTAGTAGAAATGGAAGTACGTGAACTTCTTTCTGAGTACGAGTACCCAGGAGACGACCTTCCAGTAATTCAAGGTTCTGCACTTGGCGCTCTAAACGGCGAAAAGCAGTGGGAAGACAAGATTGTTGAGCTTGCAGAAGCACTAGATTCTTACATTCCACTTCCAGAGCGTGCTGTTGATCTACCGTTCCTACTTCCTATTGAAGATGTATTCTCAATCCAAGGTCGTGGTACAGTAGTTACTGGTCGTATCGAGCGCGGTATCCTACGTGTAGGTGACGAAGTAGAAATCGTTGGTATCAAAGAAACTACTCTTACTACTTGTACTGGTGTTGAAATGTTCCGTAAACTGCTTGACGAAGGTCGTGCAGGTGAGAACGTTGGTGCACTTCTACGTGGTACTAAGCGTGATGACGTTGAACGTGGCCAAGTACTTTCTGCTAAAGGTTCAATCAACCCACACACTAAGTTTGAGTCTGAAGTATACGTACTTTCTAAAGACGAAGGCGGCCGTCACACTCCTTTCTTCAAGGGTTACCGTCCACAGTTCTACTTCCGTACAACTGACGTAACAGGCGATATCACTCTACCAGAAGGCGTAGAAATGGTAATGCCAGGTGACAACGTTCAAATGACTGTTGAGCTAATCGCTCCAATCGCAATGGACGAAGGTCTACGTTTCGCAATCCGCGAAGGTGGCCGTACAGTTGGTGCTGGTGTTGTAGCTAAAATCTTTGCATAAGATTTGACGAACCACTAGTAAAAAGGGCATCATTTGATGCCCTTTTTCTTCGCTGAAAAAAGAGTTGGATGTTTTGGCATCAATTTTAGCTCTTAGCAAAGAATTAAACGGTCTTTTTGACTAAAATGACTGTTAGATGTGTTGTTTTGCAACGCAAAGGAATGTGCCCTGCAACAGCGGGGTTATTGTCGTCTATATTTAAGACTTATCACAGGTTGGTTTTATGAAAGCAAACGCTGAAACTCCTGATAGCTCAGGTGCAGCAGATACAATGAAGTGGGTAGTCGCTTTTGTACTGTTGGCTGCTGCTGTTGTGGGTAATTACCTGTATGGTGAATTGTCTGTTGTAATTCGCGCTGCAGGTGTAGTTGTGCTGATTGCTGCCGCACTAGGCGTTGCAGCAACAACAGTTAAAGGTAAAGCTGCGATCGATTTTGCAAAAGAATCTCGTATGGAGATTCGTAAAGTTGTTTGGCCTACTCGCCAAGAAACTATGCAAACTACATTGATCGTTTTAGCTGTATGTATTGTTATGTCTCTAGTGCTTTGGGGAATTGACGGCATTATGGTCCGTTTAGTTTCTCTAGCGACTGGGGTGTAGAGGGTTCTGATTCATGAGTGAAGCTCCAAAAAAACGTTGGTATGTAGTTCAAGCCTTTTCTGGCTATGAAGGTCGTGTATCTCAATCGCTACGCGAACATATTAAAATGCACGACATGGAAGAGTTCTTTGGTGACGTTTTAGTACCTACTGAAGAAGTAGTGGAAATGCGTGCAGGTCAACGCCGTAAAAGCGAACGTAAGTTCTTCCCTGGCTACGTATTAGTGCAAATGATCATGAATGATGAATCATGGCACTTAGTGCGCAGTATCCCTCGTGTTATGGGCTTCATTGGTGGTACCTCTGATCGTCCTGCACCAATCACTGACAAAGAAGCTGATGCTATCTTGAACCGTCTAGAGAAAGCGAGCGAGTCTCCACGTCCTAAGACAATGTTCGAAGCGGGTGAAGTGGTTCGTGTGAACGATGGTCCGTTTGCTGATTTCAACGGTACAGTTGAAGAAGTAGATTACGAGAAAAGCCGCATTAAGGTATCTGTATCGATCTTTGGTCGTGCAACACCGGTTGAGCTTGAATTTGGTCAAGTTGAAAAGCTAGACTAAAACTCTAACTTTTGAACAAGCTGTGGATAAATGCTTCATAAGTTGTTCAAAATAAAAGAGTATAAAAAACCACCTTTTTAGGGTTGTTAAAGGCGCGAATTATGATTATAATTTCGCGCCTTTTTGCTTCTATCGAAGTAAGAAAGAGTTAATTGAAATTAAGGGGAGCTTGCCTTAGGGCTAGCGCATGTACCCAAAAATTAGGAAATATCATGGCTAAGAAAGTTGAAGCTTATATCAAACTGCAAGTTGCAGCTGGTATGGCAAACCCAAGTCCACCTGTTGGTCCTGCTCTAGGTCAACACGGCGTGAACATCATGGAATTCTGTAAAGCGTTCAACGCAAAAACAGAATCTGTTGAGAAAGGTCTACCTACTCCAGTAGTTATTACTGTTTACAACGACCGTTCTTTCACGTTCGTAACTAAGACTCCACCTGCTGCTGTTCTTCTTAAGAAAGCTGCTGGCGTTAAGTCTGGTTCAGGTCGTCCAAACACTGAGAAAGTTGGTACTGTAACTGACGCTCAAGTTCAGGAAATCGCAGAAACTAAAGCTGCTGATATGACTGGTGCTGACATCGAAGCAATGAAGCGTTCTATTGCTGGTACTGCTCGTTCAATGGGCCTAGTGGTAGAGGGATAAGATCATGGCAAAACTTACTAAGCGTATGCGCGTAATCCGCGACAAAGTTGAAGTAACTAAAGAATACGAAATCAACGAAGCTGTTGCTCTTCTTAAAGAACTAGCGACTGCTAAATTCGTTGAGTCTGTAGATGTTGCTGTTAACCTAGGCATCGATGCTCGTAAATCTGACCAAAACGTACGTGGCGCAACTGTGCTACCTCACGGTACTGGCCGTGAAATCCGCGTTGCTGTGTTCACTCAAGGTGCAAACGCAGAAGCAGCTAAAGCAGCTGGCGCAGATATCGTTGGTATGGAAGATCTTGCTGAGCAAGTGAAAAAAGGCGTAATGGACTTTGACGTTGTTGTTGCTTCTCCTGATGCAATGCGCGTTGTTGGTCAACTAGGTACAATCCTAGGTCCACGCGGTCTAATGCCAAACCCTAAAGTTGGTACTGTAACTCCTAACGTTGCTGAAGCGGTTAAGAACGCTAAAGCTGGTCAGGTTCGTTACCGTAACGACAAGAACGGTATCATCCACACTACTATCGGCAAAGCGTCTTTCGAAGCTAACCAGCTTCAAGAGAACTTAGAAGCACTTCTAGTGGCTCTTAAGAAAGCTAAGCCTTCTTCAGCGAAAGGTACTTTCCTGAAGAAAGTAAGCATCTCTACTACGATGGGTGCTGGTGTTACTGTTGATCAAGCTAGTCTTGACACTCAAGCAAACTAATTTGCTTTGGCGCAGATTTAGTGTATACTTCTGCGCCTAATATTTGTGGTTGGGTGGTTTTTGAAGCAATTCATAACTGTCTATCCCAAGACCGTAGGCGCTGAACCTTTTAAGGTGAAGCTTAATAAAACCTACGTAGGCGATGTTGTCGTTTGAAATGAATTTATTCATTTTTGAATAACATCGTAAACGCTCAATGTATTTTATATTGAGTGCTGTAATCACAACCAGAGGTTAATCCAAATGGCTTTAAATCTTCAAGACAAAAAAGCAATTGTTGCTGAAGTCAACGAAGCAGCCAGTGGTGCACTTTCTGCAGTTGTAGCTGACTCTCGTGGCGTTACTGTTGGCGCGATGACTTCTCTACGTAAACAAGCTCGCGAAGCGGGTGTTTACATGAGAGTTGTTCGTAACACACTAGCACGCCGTGCAGTAGAAGGTACTGAGTATGAGTGTCTACAAGACACATTTACTGGTCCTAGCCTACTTGCGTTCTCTAACGAGCACCCTGGTGCTGCAGCGCGTCTTTTCAAAGACTTCGCTAAAGAGAACAAAACATTCGAGATCAAAGCTGCTGCATTTGAAGGCGCAGTTACTGATGCTGATGTACTAGCGACACTACCAACTTACGACGAAGCTATCGCACGCCTAATGATGTGCATGAAAGAAGCTTCTGCTGGCAAGCTGGTTCGTACTATCGCTGCTGTTCGCGACCAAAAAGAAGAAGCTGCGGCATAAGCCTTGCTTTTCACTGGTTGCTATTTAAACTTATTGTTGACTTAAAAGAGAATTGTTATGTCTATTACTAACGAGCAAATCCTAGACGCAGTTGCAGAAATGTCTGTAATGCAAGTTGTTGAGCTTATCGAAGCTATGGAAGAAAAATTCGGTGTTACTGCTGCTGCTGCAGTTGTAGCTGGTGGTGCTTCTGCTGAAGCTGCTGCTGAGCAAACTGAATTCGACGTTATCCTTACTGCTGCTGGCGCTAACAAAGTACAAGTTATCAAAGCTGTACGTGGCGCAACTGGCCTAGGTCTTAAAGAAGCTAAAGGTCTTGTAGACTCAGCTCCTGCAGCGCTTAAAGAAGGCGTTGACAAAGCTGAAGCTGAAGCTCTTAAAGCACAGCTAGAAGAAGTTGGCGCTTCTGTTGAAATCAAGTAATTATTACTTAATTTCCTAGCCGCAAGGCTATTGGCTGGTGGTTTATTAACCACCGGCCTTTTTGCGCTGTAGGGCTATGACGAATTTCCCGCTGTTTAACCGTCATAATCCGAGCAAAAAAACAGTCATTTTTTCGAAATGATTGTTCAACTACAGTAAACAGCTGTTTGTCACCGCCCCCTCTGAAGAGTGTTTTGGGTGGTTTGGGTCACTTATCAGCGAGCTGAGGAACCCCATGGTTTACTCTTATACCGAGAAAAAGCGCATCCGTAAGGATTTTGGTACTCGTCCACAAGTTTTGGACATTCCATACCTGTTATCGATCCAGCTTGATTCTTTCGATAAATTCATCGAACAGGATCCAGAAGGTCAATACGGTCTTGAAGCTGCTTTCCGTTCTGTATTTCCAATTCAGAGCTACAACGGCAATTCTGAGCTGCAATACGTTAGCTACCGTCTTGGTGAGCCAGTTTTTGACGTTAAAGAATGTCAAATCCGCGGTGTAACTTACTCAAAGCCACTACGCGTAAAACTACGTCTAGTTATCTTTGATCGAGACGCACCAGCAGGCACTGTAAAAGACATTAAAGAGCAAGAAGTCTACATGGGCGAAATTCCGCTTATGACAGACAATGGTACTTTCGTAATTAATGGTACCGAGAGGGTTATCGTATCCCAGCTGCACCGAAGCCCAGGCGTGTTCTTCGACAGTGATAAGGGTAAGACCCACTCATCAGGTAAAGTTCTTTATAACGCACGTGTAATTCCTTACCGTGGCTCATGGTTAGACTTTGAGTTCGATCCTAAGGATAACTTATTCGTACGTATCGACCGTCGTCGTAAGCTACCTGCATCGATTATTCTTCGTGCACTTGGTAAATCGACTGAAGAGATCCTAGATCTGTTCTTCGACAAGGTGAACTTCGAAGTTAAAGACCAAACTCTACTTATGGAGTTGGTTCCTGATCGTCTACGTGGTGAAACTGCGTCATTCGACATCGAATCAAACGGTAAAACTTACGTTGAGACTGGTCGTCGTGTTACTGCTCGCCATATCCGTCAACTTGAAAAAGATGGCGTTGAGCACATCGAAGTACCAGTAGAGTACATCGTTGAAAAGATTGCTGCGAAAGATTACATCAACGAAGCAACTGGCGAGATCATCGTTGGCGCAAACCAAGAGATTAGCCTAGAAGCACTTGCTAACCTGTCTCAAGCAGGTCACAAGACTCTAGAAGTGCTGTTCACGAATGACCTAGACCATGGTCCATTCATGTCAGACACTCTACGTGCGGATAGCACAGTAGATCGCATCTCTGCATTGGTAGAAATCTACCGCATGATGCGCCCTGGCGAGCCACCAACGAAAGAAGCTGCAGAATCATTGTTCGAAAGCCTATTCTTCTCTGAAGATCGTTACGACCTATCAACTGTAGGCCGTATGAAATTCAACAGCTCTATCGAGCGTGAAGAAGAAGAAGAGCGCGGTACTCTGGATGAATCAGACATCATCGAAGTGATGAAGAAACTGATCGGCATCCGTAACGGTATTGGTGAAGTGGACGATATCGACCACCTTGGCAACCGTCGTATCCGTTCTGTAGGTGAAATGGCAGAAAACCAATTCCGTGTTGGTCTAGTTCGTGTAGAACGTGCCGTTAAAGAGCGCCTAAGCCTTGGTGACCTTGATGCAATCATGCCTCAAGATCTTATCAACGCTAAGCCGATCTCTGCTGCAGTTAAAGAATTCTTTGGCTCTTCACAGCTTTCACAGTTTATGGACCAAAACAACCCATTGTCAGAAGTTACGCACAAACGTCGTATCTCTGCTTTAGGTCCTGGTGGTCTTACTCGTGAGCGCGCAGGCTTCGAAGTACGTGACGTTCACGTAACTCACTACGGTCGTCTATGTCCGATCGAAACGCCTGAAGGTCCAAACATCGGTCTAATTAACTCGCTATCTGCGTTTGCACGTTGTAACGATTACGGTTTCCTAGAAACTCCGTACCGTCGTGTAGTAGATGGTGTAGTAACAGAAGAAGTTGATTACCTGTCTGCAATCCAGGAAGGTCAATTCGTAATCGCGCAAGCAAACACTATTCTTACAGAAGAAGGTACGTTTGCAGATGAGCTAATCACAGCTCGTCAAAAAGGTGAATCTGGTCTTCACCCACGCGAGCACGTTGACTACATGGACGTTGCGACAAACCAAGTAGTATCTATCGCTGCTTCGCTTATCCCGTTCCTAGAACACGATGATGCGAACCGTGCATTGATGGGTGCCAACATGCAACGTCAAGCGGTACCAACACTTAGAGCTGATAAGCCTCTAGTAGGTACTGGTATTGAACGTAACATCGCAGTTGACTCTGGTGTTACAGCGGTTGCTAAACGTGGTGGTCAAGTTCAGTCTGTAGACGCTTCTCGTATCGTAGTTAAGGTTAACGAAGATGAATTGGTACCTGGCGAAGCTGGTATCGATATCTACAACCTAACTAAGTACACGCGTTCGAACCAAAACACATGTATTAACCAACGTCCAACTGTACTTCCTGGTGAACCAGTTGCACGCGGTGATGTTCTTGCTGATGGTCCTTCAACTGACCTTGGTGAACTTGCTCTTGGCCAAAACATGCGTATCGCATTCATGCCTTGGAACGGCTACAACTTCGAAGACTCGATCTTAGTATCTGAGCGCGTAGTTCAAGAAGACCGTTTCACGACAATCCACATTCAAGAACTATCTTGTGTGGCTCGTGATACTAAGCTGGGTTCTGAAGAGATCACAGCTGATATTCCAAACGTAGGTGAGTCTGCTCTGTCTAAACTAGACGAGTCAGGTATCGTTTACATTGGTGCTGAAGTTAAGGGTGGCGACATCCTAGTTGGTAAAGTAACCCCTAAAGGTGAAACTCAACTGACTCCTGAAGAGAAGCTATTACGTGCTATCTTCGGTGAGAAAGCATCTGATGTTAAAGATACTTCTCTACGTGTACCAAACTCTGTTTCGGGTACTATCATCGATGTACAAGTCTTCACTCGCGATGGCGTAGAGAAAGACAAACGTGCACTTGAAATCGAACAGATGCAGCTTAAAGAAGCTAAGAAAGATCTAACTGAAGAGTTCCAAATTCTTGAGGGTGGTCTTCTTAACCGTGTTAAAGCTGTACTTCTGTCTGGTGGTTACTCTGAAGCTAAGCTTGATACTATCGGTCGTAAGCAATGGCTAGAGCAAGTTCTAGAAGACGATGCGCTACAAACACAGCTTGAGCAACTTGCTGAGCAGTGGGATGAGCTAAAAGCAGACTTCGATAAGAAGTTTGAAACTAAGCGTCGTAAAATCACTCAAGGTGATGATCTAGCGCCTGGCGTTCTTAAGATTGTTAAAGTTTACCTAGCGGTTAAACGTCGTATCCAGCCTGGTGATAAGATGGCCGGTCGTCACGGTAACAAAGGTGTAATCTCTAAGATTAACCCTGTTGAAGACATGCCATACGATGAGAAAGGTCAGCCTGTAGACATCGTACTTAACCCGCTGGGTGTACCATCGCGTATGAACATCGGTCAGATCCTAGAAGTTCACTTAGGTTTGGCTGCGAAAGGTATCGGTGACAAGATCAACCAAATGGTTAAGGAACAACAAGAACTGCATAAGTTCCGTGAGTTCCTACAGAAGGTTTATGATCTTGGTGATACTCGTCAGAAAGTTGATATTGCTGAACTGTCTGATGATCAAGTTCGTACACTGATTAAGAACCTACGTGGCGGTCTACCGATTGCTACTCCTGTGTTCGACGGTGCTTCTGAGTCTCTAATCAAAGAACTACTTAAACTGGGTGATCTGCCAGAATCTGGTCAGCTTAAACTGTTTGATGGTCGTACTGGTGATTCGTTTGAGCGTCCTGTAACTGTTGGTTACATGTACATGCTGAAACTGAACCACTTGGTTGATGACAAGATGCATGCTCGTTCAACTGGTTCTTACAGCCTAGTAACTCAGCAACCACTTGGTGGTAAAGCTCAGTTCGGTGGTCAGCGTTTCGGTGAGATGGAAGTATGGGCACTAGAAGCATACGGTGCTGCATATACTCTACAAGAAATGCTAACAGTTAAGTCGGATGACGTTAACGGCCGTACTAAGATGTATAAGAACATCGTAGATGGCAACCATAGCATGGAACCTGGCATGCCAGAGTCGTTCAACGTACTGTTGAAAGAGATTCGCTCGCTAGGTATCAACATCGAGCTAGAAGACGAAGAGTAATCCTTCTTTTTTATAAAGAAGATTGGATTACTTGGTAAAGGGGGCTCACTTTAGTCGGTGAGCTCCTTTAACTCCTTACAGGAGCTGAACGTGAAAGACTTATTAAACTTTCTAAAAGCACAGCATAAGACCGAAGAATTTGATGCAATCAAAATCGGTCTATCTTCACCAGACACGATCCGTTCGTGGTCTTTTGGTGAAGTTAAAAAGCCAGAAACAATTAACTATCGTACGTTCAAACCTGAACGTGATGGTCTGTTCTGTGCACGTATTTTTGGTCCAGTTAAAGACTACGAATGTCTTTGTGGCAAATACAAGCGCCTGAAGCACCGTGGTGTTATCTGTGAGAAGTGTGGCGTTGAAGTTACACAAACTAAAGTTCGTCGTGACCGTATGGGCCACATCGAGCTTGCTTCACCAGTTGCTCACATCTGGTTCCTAAAATCACTACCGTCTCGTATCGGTCTACTAATGGATATCCCTCTGCGTGATATCGAACGTGTTCTTTACTTCGAAATGTACGTAGTAACTGAACCGGGTATGACTGATCTAGAAAAATCTCAGATGCTTACTGAAGAAGAGTACCTGGATCGTCTAGAAGAGTGGGGTGACGAATTCACTGCTAAGATGGGTGCTGAAGCGATCAAAGATCTGCTTTCAACAATGGACCTTCATCAAGAAGTGGAAGAAATGCGCGAAGAGTTGGAAACAACTAACTCTGAAACTAAGCGTAAGAAAGTTACTAAGCGTTTGAAGCTAGTTGAAGCGTTCATCTCGTCAGGCAACAAGCCTGAGTGGATGATCCTAACTGTACTTCCAGTGCTACCGCCAGATCTTCGCCCTCTAGTACCTCTAGATGGCGGTCGTTTTGCGACTTCAGATCTGAACGACCTTTACCGTCGTGTGATTAACCGTAACAACCGTTTGAAGCGTCTTCTAGAGCTAGCGGCTCCAGACATCATCGTACGTAACGAAAAGCGTATGTTGCAAGAGTCTGTTGATGCCCTTCTAGATAACGGTCGTCGCGGTCGTGCGATCACGGGTTCTAACAAGCGTCCTCTGAAATCTCTTGCTGATATGATCAAGGGTAAACAAGGTCGTTTCCGTCAGAACCTTCTAGGTAAACGTGTAGACTACTCTGGCCGTTCTGTAATCACAGTAGGTCCATACCTTCGTCTACATCAGTGTGGTCTTCCTAAGAAGATGGCACTTGAGCTATTTAAGCCGTTCATCTACAGCAAGCTAGAGACTCGTGGCATGGCTACGACAATCAAAGCTGCTAAGAAAATGGTAGAGCGCGAAGAAGCGATCGTTTGGGATATCCTAGACGAAGTTATCCGTGAACACCCAGTACTGCTTAACCGTGCACCTACACTTCACCGTCTAGGTATCCAAGCGTTTGAACCAGTACTAATCGAAGGTAAAGCGATTCAGCTTCACCCACTAGTGTGTGCGGCATACAACGCCGACTTCGATGGTGACCAAATGGCTGTACACGTGCCTCTAACTCTAGAAGCACAGCTTGAAGCTCGTACCCTAATGATGTCGACGAATAACATTCTGTCGCCAGCATCAGGTGATCCGATCATCGTACCTTCTCAGGACGTTGTATTGGGTCTTTACTACATGACACGTGACAAGATCAACGTGAAAGGTGAAGGTATGTACCTTGCTGGCCCTGCTGAGGCTGAAAAGGCATACCGTACTAAGACTGCTGAGCTACACGCTCGCGTTAAAGTACGTATCACTGAAACAGTAGTAGACGAAGACGGCAATAGCACAACGAATACTGGCCTAGTAGATACGACTGTAGGTCGTGCAATGTTATGGCAGATCGTTCCTAAAGGCCTTCCGTACAGCATCGTTAACCAAAAGTTAGGTAAGAAGCAGATTTCTACTCTTCTTAACGAGTGTTACCGTAAGCTTGGTCTAAAAGATACAGTAGTATTTGCTGACCAAATTATGTACGCAGGTTTCGCATACGCGGCTCTTTCTGGTGTTTCTGTAGGTATCAACGATATGGTTGTTCCTCAAGCGAAATACGACGAGATTGAATCTGCTGAAGAAGAAGTTCGCGAAATCCAAGAGCAATTCCAATCTGGTCTTGTTACTGCGGGTGAGCGTTACAACAAAGTTATCGATATCTGGGCATCTACGAATGACCGCGTTGCGAAAGCAATGATGGATAACCTATCTTCTGAAACAGTTATTAACCGTGACGGCGAAGAAGAACAGCAAGAATCGTTCAACAGCATCTACATGATGGCCGACTCGGGCGCACGTGGTTCTGCAGCTCAGATTCGTCAGCTAGCAGGTATGCGTGGTCTGATGGCGCGTCCAGATGGTTCAATCATCGAAACGCCGATCACTGCGAACTTTAAAGAAGGTCTAAACGTCCTTCAGTACTTTATCTCAACGCACGGTGCTCGTAAGGGTCTTGCGGATACAGCACTGAAAACAGCAAACTCGGGTTACCTAACTCGTCGTCTAGTAGACGTTGCTCAAGACGTTGTAGTACACGAACATGACTGTGGCACGCATGAAGGTATCGACATGATGCCTCACATCGAAGGTGGTGACGTTAAAGTTGCACTTTCTGAGCTTGCTCTTGGTCGTGTTGTTGCTGAAGATGTTCTTAAGCCTGGTACTGAAGATGTACTGATTCCACGTAATACTCTGATTGATGAGAAGTGGTGTCAAATCATGGAAGACAACTCAGTAGATAGCATGAAAGTGCGCTCTGTTGTTACCTGTGATGCAGACTTCGGTTGTTGTGCACAGTGTTACGGTCGTGACCTAGCACGTGGTCACCTAGTGAACCAAGGTGAAGCAGTTGGTGTTATCGCTGCACAATCTATCGGTGAACCGGGTACACAGCTAACGATGCGTACGTTCCACATCGGTGGTGCGGCATCTACTGCAGCAGCAGAGAACAGCATCCAAGCTAAGACAACTGGTACTGTGAAGCTTCACAATGCTAAGTTCGTAATTAACAAAGATAAGAAACTGGTTATCACTTCTCGTGCATCTGAGATGACGATTATTGATGAATTCGGCCGTACGAAAGAGAAGCACAAACTTCCTTACGGTTCGATGCTAACCAAAGGCGACAACGCAGCAGTTACTGCTGGTGAAGTTGTAGCTAACTGGGAAGCGCATACCATGCCAATCATCACTGAAGTGGCAGGTCGTATCCAATTCGTAGATATGATCGATGGTATTACAGTTTCTCGTAACACTGACGATCTAACGGGTCTTTCTTCAAGTGAAGTTACAGACGCAGCAGCTCGCCCAGCAGCAGGTAAAGATATGCGTCCAGCTATCAAACTTGTTGATGAGCAAGGTAACGACGTAATGATCCCTGGTACTGATATGCCAGCTCACTACTTCCTACCTGGCAAAGCGATTGTAAACATCGAAGATGGCGCTGAAGTTGGCATTGGTGACACACTATCTCGTATCCCTCAAAAATCGAGCGGAAACAAAGATATCACCGGTGGTCTACCACGCGTAGCTGACCTATTCGAAGCTCGTAAGCCTAAAGAGCCTGCGATCCTTGCTGAGCACACAGGTACTGTGTCTTTCGGTAAAGAAACGAAAGGTAAGCGTCGTCTAGTAATCACTCGTGAAGGCGGTGACGCTTACGAAGAGATGATTCCTAAGCATCGTCAATTGAACGTGTTCGAAGGTGAGAAGATTGAACGTGGTGATGTAATCGCCGACGGTCCTGAAACTCCACACGATATCCTGCGTCTACGTGGTATCCACGCAGTAACTCAGTACATCGCGAACGAAGTTCAAGAAGTTTACCGCTTACAAGGCGTAAAGATTAACGATAAGCACATTGAGACTATCGTTCGTCAAATGCTACGTAAGTGTACAATCACTCATTCTGGTGACTCTCCGTTCCTACCTGGCGAACAAGTTGAGTACCACAATGTTAAGATTGCTAACCGTAAGCTAGAAGCTGAAGGTAAAGAACTAGTACGTTTCGAACGTGATCTACTAGGTATTACTAAAGCATCTCTTGCAACTGAGTCATTCATCTCAGCTGCATCGTTCCAAGAAACGACTCGCGTACTAACAGAAGCTGCGGTTTCTGGTAAGCGTGATGACCTTCGCGGCCTGAAAGAGAACGTAATTGTTGGTCGTCTGATCCCAGCTGGTACTGGTTTCGCATACCACCAAGAGCGTCAAAAGCAACGTGAAGAAGAGCAAGAAGGTCCTTCAGCTGAACAAGCTACTGACAATCTAGCAGCACTTCTAAACGCTGGTTTCTCTTCAGAAGAGTAAGCTCTACGAGTAGTCTCTAAGAGATAAGAAAAGGCACCTTCGGGTGCCTTTTTTGTATCTGGCGTATAAGTGTTTAACGAGAGGCTTATCGATTCGAAGTTGATAGGTATGCTTGCTTGTCGATTGCTTGGCTGGTGGACTTAGTCGATAGTACTTTCTCTAAGGTAGTTTACGTGTTTACAGGGAGGCGCTGAGGATGAAACTGGTGAGAAGTGTTACGTCGGGTTATCGCAAAACATCAGAGTAGGGAGGAACCAATAGGCTCTGGTAAAAGAGTTGGATGTGTTAGGTAACGCTACAGACAAAACAAAAAGCTTGCACAGAGGCAAGCTTAGAAGGTGTTAAGCCATTAAGCTCCTGGTGGAACCGCTAGGCTGTCGGCAATTTGTTGTATCAGCTGGTCTTCAACCGCAAACCTAGCCTCAAGAATCTCACCTATAAGTGACAGCTCACTATCAAAGCTTTCTAATGTATCACTAGCTTCAATGGCGGCGTACTTATCGGTGAAGTTGAGCAGAGGGTCCGTGGTAAGGACGATATGACCATAAGACTGGTTGATTTCGTCTGTTGCTTTGAAGCCAGTAGACTGCCATTTGTCCATCACCATGTCATAGATTTTGAAATGACCTTCGGAGATGTAATCAACAAGGTGTTGGCTGAATTTTTGGAGTTCTTCTGGAGAAGGCAGTTCGGTGATTGCCGTTGCTTTCGACGATGAAGGCTGTAGAGCGGCAAGCTTACAATACTCAACGATTAGAGACTGTCGAGTTTCGAGCCAATGATCGATGACCTCATTAGAGCCACCCCATTGTTCTTGTATTTGTTTGAATTTATTTAGCATGACCATGTCCTCATGATCTGATCACAACCTTGTGATCATGGTAATTGCCTAAGCAAGGTCCGTTTATTGGTAACTACTAAAAGTAATAGCTTGAAATATTCTCTGCTACAACTCTAGTATGAAATTAGATTGCCAGTAAAATGAACGAACTGCAAGCAATGAGGCATAGGGATGTTAAAAAAAAGTGATAACAAAATGACAGAGCAAGCTTATTGGTGCGTCGTTTCAGGTAGTGATATTTGGGTTAATAATGATCAGTTTCCTTATGGCTCAGCAGAGGAGCTAGGGCTGAGTGTCGAGCATGCAATCTGTATTGGTCAGCATCAAGGTCGTAAGGTGTATTGGCTCAACGACTGTGATGTTGAGAGTGAGTTGACCATGATAAACCTACGTGAGTTATTACACTGGCCTGAATCGAGTTTTCTGACAGCAAGCAAAGCTATCCAGTATGGGCACATGACGCAAAGTATGCGTTTTTGTCCTCAGTGTGGCGGTCGTAATCACCTCAATCATAATCAGGTGGCGATGCAATGCGGAGATTGCCGAACGCTTCATTATCCTCGTATCTTCCCGTGCATCATTGTCGCTGTACGTAACGACAACAAGATATTGCTTGCACAGCACCCAAGGCATAAAACTGGTATGTATACCGTGATAGCGGGCTTCCTAGAGGTCGGAGAAACCTTAGAGCAGTGTGTGGCAAGAGAAGTCAAAGAGGAAACTGGTATCGATGTTGCTAATATTCGTTACTTTAGCAGCCAGCCATGGGCGTTTCCGTCGAGTATGATGATGGCCTTTCTGGCTGACTATGCTGGTGGAACGCTTAAACCAGATTATAGTGAATTGTCGGATGCCCAATGGTTTGATGTAACAAGCCTGCCTGATGTTGCACCTGTAGGAACGATTGCGAGACAATTGATTGAGAAAACTGTGGGTGACGTGGCGAAAGATGATGTGACGGAGCAGACGATAGAGTACTAATATACCTATGATAGTATTTGGCCTATAGGTGGTCAAAAGCTAAAAAAAACCCTCCACAAGTGGAGGGGGTAAGTAAGATGTCGTTATGAGATGCTGAGTAGTGACTACTCAGGTGTTATAATTGTAATTTTCGCTAGCGAACAAATTTTTAACATGCTCCTGCAATTGGGTGCA